>JAQCCA010000233.1 GCA_027621155.1 Pseudomonadota bacterium
CAGTGTCAAGGTGTGAGTTTGAAAGAAGCTGCTGAAAAAACAGGCTTCAGAGAAACCACAGTTAAAAAACATGCGCTACGTTATAATTGTAAGCTAACAGGGATATATAAGACCAAAGATGATTGCTGCGATATAGAGTTAGACGAGCTTTACACTGCGCTAAGAAGTGATAGGCTTAACCGAGTTAATGTGTTGTCTATGTCGTGGCAACCTAAGAAAACGGCTTAAATGGAGAGAAGTTTTAATGATTACGAAGAAGTTGGCTAAAGCCAAAATGGAGAATTTAGCAGTGCGATTGCGATTTATAGATAAAACGCACTTAATTTGCAAAGTGGTTAAATTATTGGGCACTGAGATCGAGGTAATGGTTAATAACACTGAAAGGCGTACCATTCAAGTGAACTCATTAGTTGGTGTTTACTTTAAAGATGAATATATAGATGAGTTAGCTTAAATGGCGAATGACAGATTAGCTAAATTTAAACAAGACAAAACCAAAGTTAGCTTAAAAACCTATGACAATAAGCTGTACACTGGCGTTATTGTGCATGTTGACAATTATTATGTTGAGCTTAATACGCATAGTAATGTCGTTGAACGGTTTGAGTTGGGTGAGGTGATGTTTATAGATGAGGGGTGTAGAAAATGAGTGTATTTGTAAATCATGAAGCATTAGCCAGACGTAAAGAAAGGCAGTTGTTAAAGTCTAAAGAAGAAGAAAAAAAAGCGCAAGATAAGAAAATTGCTGATGATGTTTTTAATAGTCCAGAAATGCAATTATTTAATAACCTTTTTGGGTTTGGTAACGATAGAGGTTAAATGATGAGTATAGATAAATTCTTATCAACTGAAGCGGGAGCCAAGGCATTAAAAGCAAAACTTAAAGCAATGCCTGAGCATGAAAAGGCAAAGCCAAGCTATGCGGTGCTTTGGAAAAAAGCCTGTGAAGCGGTGAATCAATTTAATTTGGACAAGATGAAAAAAGAGCTGCGTGATGGGGCAATCAAAAAAGATGTGCCCAAGGATTCAGTGACAGCAACTGAGTCAACGCAAAAGAAAGGAAAAGACGATATAGCAGAAGCACCAGTTAAGGCTAAAGCTAATGCGTCACCTAAAAATAACGATACTAAGCCAAAAGCTAAAAAGTATTATCCTCAACCTGAGATCATTGAGGCTATTGCCACATTAGAAACGAAGCACCCCGCCCTATTCAATTTAGACCACCCAAAGCCTGTTAAGATTGGTATTGATAAAGAAATCAAGGAAACTTTAGGTTGGGATGATGGCTTAGTTAAAGAGGTCATGCGTTATTATGTGACAAGAGAGAAATACAATTATAATTTCTTAAATGCCAGTAATCGTTATGACTTAGATGGCAAAGCAACTGATGAGGTTATTGGCGAAGAACAACGCGAGAATGCCAAACAGCGATTAAACTATGCTGTTGGACGTTTTGACATGGAAAAGCGCTATCCTGATTTGATGGTGCCATTTCCAAGATTGAGTGAGCCATTTATCACTAAAAGCGGTTTGACTTTATACTATAGTGAAAACCTACGAGAAGAGATTAATAGAATTTGCAAAGACTGTTACGGTGTTGAGGCTAAGATCAAGAAAAAAGGCGCTCAAAACACGGACGGTAGTTATTCGCTTGTTGTGAGAGTTATTAAAAACGATGAGGTGCTACATGAGGTCAATACAATCAGAGATAGTAAGCAATTAGCAACAAGGCGTTGTTACTTCAAGTTGCACATGCGATTAATGCATGATATTAAGGCGTATTCGTTTGATTATGATGTGCCTGAGCATAAGAAGAAATAAAAGTAGGAATGTTAAAAAAATGAATAGTGATATAGAAATGATTGATTTTAAACTTAATACTCAAGATGAATGGTACTCAACTCAAACTGCCAAAGATATAGATAGCTGGTGTGATGCTAATCTTGATGATTTTCTCATGAGTGGATTAGATGAATTACCTGAATTAAAGCATGATGATATAAGAATTTTATTAAGAGACTCTTTTTGGTGGATGTATAGGCTTTATCTTGATAAACCAAGCCATTGGAAGGAAGAAAGAGTAAAATATTTTTTATGTCATCATATCCCCAATGATTGGGTTTGTGTAGACGGACTACCAATAGGAAGCCTTACCAAGCTGCTTGTAATATTTTTAAAATGGCTTTCTTCTCAAGGTGTAATGAGTAATCAAGACAATATTATACAAACGATTATTGATTCTGATGATGAATTTCAAAACAACATTAACAATCAAAATCTTTGGAGTATGAGAAAACAGGTCAATAATTCGATTAATTTAAAAGGGCTATTTTCATTTGCAAAACGGAGTAAATACAAGGCGAATAGACCAGCTGATGAAGAGGAATCATTAGAAATTATATCTTCATTTGTGAAAGAATTAGGTGTTGATGCTGATAAGAATAGACTTGAATATGTTAAAAAAAGGAGTCAACAATTAAGACTGGCAACAGAAGATGATTTAAATAATTACCCAAGTGCAGAGCTAGTAGTTAAAAAACTTAATGAAATTGGATATAGCCATTTCCCAGAACAAGAGTTAGCTGTTGCGATTCATTATAAAGATGAAATCACACCATTATTATTGGATTGTCTTGATGACTTAATTGCTAATAAAGGCATAGATAAATATGACACAACCTTGTTTATGTATGCCTTTTATTTACTTAGCATTTTTAGAGAGCAACGAGCATATCCAAAAATTGTCAAGATAATGCAATTAGACAGAGATAATGAATTATTAGGTGATTTGATAACGAGTTATGATCTTAAAAACATGATAGCCTCTACTTATAATAATGATATTTCAATACTTGACGAATTAATCAAAGATAATGACGCTTATTTCTATGCACGTAGTGCTGCAATAGAATCTATGTTAGCCTTGAAGAATTTAGGGATAATTGATCAAGCGACATTGGAGAATAAACTGGCTTACTATTTGAATTATACGTATAGCGATATAGAGCAAGATCAGAATGAGATGATAACGTCTGTAGGTCACTGTATTTTAGATAGTGGTTCAATTGATTTACTAAAGAAGCTACAAGAATTGATCATACAAAACAAAATCAATCTTGATCATTATGGTCTTGAATCTGTTGGCGAAGCAGTAGAGAGAGCCAAAAACAAGGTAAATAGGCTAAATGAATCTTCATATTATTTTATAGATGATATAAAGTCCACTTTTAGGAATTGGGCTATGTTTCATGAGCAGAATGATAAGTTGTTAACAACAAGTAAGAAAAGAGACAAAAAGATAAGTCAAGAGATAAGCAAAAAGAAAATAGGCAGAAATGATCCTTGCACTTGTGGAAGTGGTAAAAAATATAAGAAATGCTGTTTATTGAATTGATAATTCTTTTCTAACCTTAAAATGGAATCTTTAGTATGACCGCCCAACGCAAACACATCAAAAACGACATTGAAACCTTAGACCGCATCTTGTGGCTATTCAAATACAAAAAAGATGCTTTCATTGGCACATCGTCTGAAAGTGAGTACGATAAAACCGTTGAATATGTAAAAGGCATCAT
>JAQCCA010000234.1 GCA_027621155.1 Pseudomonadota bacterium
TGTTTGACTCACGGTATAATTAGGACTCAAAAACTCAGGAGGGGACTTTAAAAATCCTTTACTCGTGACCTGTTCTACCAATATTTTATAAGGAATTGAATTTAAGTATCCTACTAAAATCAGTGACAAAAAAAAGCTTAATCCCACGCCACTAAAAAAGACAACACGCCAAATATACGCTTTATAGATCAGCTGTCCAATCGGTTTGTCAAACAACTGATTTTGCTTCTGAAAGGGAGTAACCACTTCAGTTTGACGATAAGACTGAACTTCTTTACCAAAAGGGAAACCACTAGGTTGCATCTACATCCCCCTTATAGTGTTCTTTGACAATGTCATATGCCCAATCAAGCCCCCTGCCATGCAAGTAACTTTTTAAGAAATAATCATAACCCTTATGTTGCGCCAGAATCTCTCTAATGTGCTTACGATCCTCTGGACAACTCACTGCACAAAAAGCCAACGCTATGGGTCCTAAACCTAGATCAAATAAGCAATTACCTTTATGTGACTGGAAATAATACTGCCGCTTTGGCATTGCATGAGCCAGAATTTGCACTTGTCTTAAATTAAGTCCAAGTGACTCATAGCCTTGCGAAACCGCAGGCTCCATTGCACGATCATTTGGTAAGAAAATGCGTGATGGGCAAGACTCATTAAGCGCTGATACCAAGGGTGATTTCACCGCATCATCGACTGATTGTGTTGCAAAAATAACTGACACATTAAGCTTTCTTAATGTTTTTAACCATTCTTTAATTTTTGAGGCGAAAATCGGGTGATCTAAAAATAACCATGCCTCATCAAGGATCATTAAACTAGGTCGACCATCAAAGCGCTTCTCGAGAATATGGAAAATATAAGCTAGCACAGGGGCGATAATATTTGGCATTGCCATCAAGCGCTCCATCTCAAAACACTGCCAATTAGCATCACTAAAGTGCTCTTCATCACAATCGAGTATCTCACCATATGGACCACCCAACACATAGGAATCAAGCGCCATCCTGAGCGCTCTGTCCTGCACAAAAGAACGAAGACCTGTCAATGTGCGCTGCTCTTTGGGCACCTCAGATAAGTTCATTAAAGCAAGCCAAACAGTTTCTTTAACCTCAGGTGTTATCTCTACCTTTTCATTTTCTAAAAGTCCAAGCACCCAATCATGTGCCCAAACTCGTTCAGTGGTTTCATCAATCTCGGCTAATGGTTGGAATACCAAACCGCCTTTGCCAACATCACCTACCTCATAGAAATGACCTTTAACCCCTTGCGTTAATGCAAAGAAACTGCCGCCTTTATCAAAGATAAATACTTGCGCGTTATCATAACGCAAAAATTGCGCTGCCATTACGTTTAACAATACGGATTTACCCGCACCAGTTGGTCCTAAAATCATTTGATGCCCAACATCACCAATATGATTAGATAATCTAAATGGCGTATTACCCGCTGTGCGCGCATATAACAATGGTGGCGCTTTTAAATGCGCATTAATCTCAGGTCCTGCCCACACTGCTGAAAATGGTAACAAATGCGCCAAGTTCAAACTGTGCATCAACGGCGTACGCACATTGGCATTTGCTTGCCCTGGAATAGATGATAACCATGCTTCAACTGAGTTAATCGTCTCTGACACAGTGACAAAGCCAAGACCGTTGACAACACGCTCCACTTCACGCTGTTTCTCATACACTTTATCTTTATCGGTATCCCATACGGTCACTGTTGCCGTGTAGTAACCAAATGACACTAAGTCATCAGAAAGCTCAGATAGTGCCTCATCGGCATCATTAGATTTTTGTACAGCAGCACTATCAACCATCGCACTTTCGCTTTTTGACATCACTTCTTTTAAAATTGTCAATCCGCCCTTGCGCTTTGCAAACCATTGACGCTTATAGCTTTTAAGCACTTTTTCGGCATCGGTTTTATCCAACGGCAGAAACCGTGTCACCCAACGGTATTGTAAAGGTAAATGATTTAATCCATCTAAAATCGCAGGCACTGACGTTGTTGGAAACCCTAAAATAGAAATCGTTTTTAAATAATACTTACCCAACTTTGGCTCAAGTCCACCAAGAAGTGGTGTATCCGCTAACACCCCATCTAAATAGCTTGGATTATCCGGTACATTGACTTTATGTGCGCGCTCTGAAACGCAATTATGTAAGTAACTTAATGTTTCTTCATCACTTAGCTCAGCAATTTCATACATGTAATCCTGCATGATGTCGTACAGTTGATTAACCGTTGCTGAGAAATAATTCATGAGCTTCTTATAACCGGCATCATGCTCATCATCACCCTTTTTCTCTTTAACAAAAAGACCTGAAAGCTTAGAAACAGATTCTTTTTGCGGCAAATATTGAAAGGTTAAAAAATATTCACTCTCATAGTTCTCGCCTTTGCGTTCAAAAAGATCCTTGCGCTCAACATCGATTAACCAACTCACTGGATCAGGGAAATAGCTCTCTGAAGGGTAGCTCATTGCTGCTTTGCGTCGCGCCTCAACATATAGCGCCCAACCAGAGCCTAAGCGCTTTAAGGTATTGTTCAGTCGCGCGGTAATGGATACTAATTGTGACTGCGTTGAAGATTCAAGATCGGGTCCTCTAAACGCAAATGTTTTTTGAAACGAACCATCTTTATTCAATATCACGCCTTTATCGACAAGCACAGCCCAAGGCAATAAATCACTTATTCTGTCAGGCTTCTTTCTATACTCTGCGATATTGAACATATTAGCTATACACCATAATAATTTCGTTGTTTAACATGACGCACCATGACTTGGAAAAACTGAGGGTCTTTCTTGGTCATCAATACGGCAACAGTATGCATAATAATAAAGATAGGAATGCCATACCAAGACTGCATACCAAGAACAATAGCAGCGCCCAAAGTACCATTTAAAATAAAAAACTGTCTGGGCACACCTGCCGTTAAAAGCGGTGTTGTTAATGAATTGTGTATCTTGATCACAAATCCAGACACTGCCATTGCTACGTATCCTTTTTTTAGTTGTTGAGTTTTGTACTTTTTAGTTATTAAAAAATATTAGAAAATCAACCCTGATCCACGGTTAAATAATCCAGAAATCAAGCTGGCTGCAGTAAAGGCAATTGCAAGCCCCATCACCACTTGAAATAGACGTCTAACACCACTACCACCTTCACCAAAGGCGATACCCAAGCCTGCGATTACAATACAGATCACACCTGCCATTTGCGCAATCGGACCTGAGATTACATCCATAATCTGCTGCAAAGGTCCTGTCATCGCTGAAAATGCATTATTCTGCGTATCAGTTGCAAAACTCACTGCCACAGTTAATGGCAACATTGATAATGCAAATAGTGCACGCTTTAAAAACTTAAGATAATGCTTCATTCTTTATTTCTCCTTTTAAAAGGGTTCCTGACTAAATGTTTAAGGTTATATTAGTCAAATATATTGGCAAATCAAGAATTGGATGCTGCAAAATAGCATAAACATCTTATTAGGCAATGTTATAAACACGCCCATAAATGACGGTTAAAGATATTATTAAAACATTAAATGTATATTATTTTCT
>JAQCCA010000235.1 GCA_027621155.1 Pseudomonadota bacterium
AAGATTATTGATACCATTGCAGGTGTCTTTAATGGCAAAATCCCACAGTTCAATTAACAAGCTGCTGGGCAGTTACGTTTTCTCGTAATACTGTCCTTTACTAGATCATGATAAAGCTTGGCTTTCTCAAGCAATTCATATGTTGTCAAACGGGTGCCAAAATTGACAGGTATTTTGTTTAAGTTAATGATGAATTCATAGCTTAGAATTTTTTGGTGTTGATCCTGTGCAATGCCGATACCACCGTCAGCATGAAATAGTTTTAATGTGCGCTTTAACAGTTTTTTAGCTTTTTCAAAATTTTGCTGATCTTCAGTTGTTTTAAAAACAATATCACTCATATCTATATTTACGTTCTGTTCTTACTCTTTGTGCTAATATTGTGTTTGTAATGACTTAATTCAAGCATTAAGTAAGTTGAGTAATGGTAAGTTTTTTCTTTTTTGGTAGCGGGGTGCTATATGAATGCAATTATAATAACACTGATGTTTTTGCTGACCACAGCTGCGGCCTTTTGTCTTTTTGTGTTGCAGGACAATGCATATTCAAATCTAAGAGAATTAAAAATTCTTATTTCAATAGTGATGAGTTTTCTCCCCGCTTATTTTATTATCTGTACAATAAGGCAAATAATAAAATTAAAACGAATGAATCAGGAAGGTATTTAGTATGCTTGTTGTAACAACAAATGAAATTCCGTACAAAAAGATTATAGAAGTAAAAGGTGTTGCACATGGTATTATCGTGCGTACCCCCACGTGGACACAGGGATTTTTCGGTGGATTGAAAAAGATAATTGGTGGTAATAATCAAGCCTATGCGAATATGGCTAATCAAAGTCGTGAAGATGCCTATCAGAATATGATTGAGCACGCTCAATCACTTGGTGCCAATGCGATTGTTGCTTTTCGCTATGATACCTCAAGCATGGATGGCAATGGTGAAGCGATCAGCGAGGTATTTTGTTATGGCACTGCGGTGGTTATTGAGTAGTGTGGTTTGTCATTACTATGTCATTTTACTGTCCTGACACTAAATCACATTGGACAACCTGTGTTTGCTTAACTGATCTGATGGCATTTTTCCCATCGTGTGAACAGGTTGATTTCCCAGAACTGCGTGGAAGACCTGTGGCGGTGACGAATGGTGATAAAGGAACAACGATCATATCGTCAAGCTATGAAGCACGTGAGTATGGCATTAAAACCGGCATGAAAATGTCTGAAGCACTAAAGCTTTGCCCGCAATTGATAAAACGTCCATCAAGACCGGATCGCTATGCCGAAATTTCTGGTAATATCATGCGAGCATTGATGGAGATTACACCAGATATCAGTGTTTACAGCATTGATGAATGCTATATTGATTTAATACCAGTCTTAAAGCTATATGGCTCAGTTAGAATTACTGCCGATAAGATCAGAAAAACTTTGTTTGAAGCAAGTGGTGGTATCCGCTGTTCAATTGGTATTACCGAGGGGCAGCTAACGGCAAAATATTGTGCCAGGAACAAGGGGGAAACAACCATTGTGACACCTGATCAAATCAAGGCATATATTGGTAGAGCGTCAATCGGTGACATATGTGGTATTGGCGAGAATATTGAGCGGTACTTGAATCAGTATGATGTATTTAAGTGTGCTGATATTGAGAAGCTTCCAATGTCGATACTATCCAATAGATTTGGTGACATTGGGCGTAGATTATATTTGACGTGCCTAGGACATGATCCCTTACCCGTAGACACGACAGACAAAGATCATAAATCCATGGGTCACGGCAAAGTCACTGCTGGTGAAAATGATCGTGATGTCATTCGCGGTATTATGCGCCAGTTAGTTGAGCGCTTAACTCGCAGGATGCGCCATCATAAAGTGGTCAGTGATTTATTTTTCATTGGCTTTAAAACAGCAAAAGGTTGGGTAGGGCACAAATACAAGGTTCAACCTGCGACAAATAGCACCAGTGTAATCTGGTCATATGTTCAAAGTCATTTCAAAAGTTGGCGCCACGAAGCGCTTTATCAGGTACAGATTACGGCATTATCATTACAGTCCAGTGAAATGAGGCAGCTTGATTTATTTGAAGATCTTCTTAAGCCGGATCCAGAAGTGATCAAACATGATAAATTGGATGATATTAAGGATTTGGTGAACGATAAATTTGGTAAGTATACCCTGCGAAGTGCCGCGGAGCTTTTAGCTGATAAAGCAAATATGGTGCCAGTCATTGCCTTTAATTTTGATGCTACGGGTAAGAAAAACAGTCTTTAATAGTAAAAACTCTTTAAGTTTCAAAAAATAGAACAAAGTAAAAAATAAAGCTTGATTTAAAACTAAAACAGAACATAATGAGCAATATAGAAATTTAACCAATCAAAGGTGCTGATTATGCTTACTGATAAAGAACAGCAGGTGCTTGATGCAATAGACAAGTACCAACGGGAGAATAAATGCTCTCCAACCTTTGAAGATGTTGCTGCCTTACTGGGACTGAAATCAAAGAGTACAGCGCATTATCATATTAAAAGCCTGAAAGAAAAAGGATATGTCCATATTCCGGAAGGTAGACGCAAGCATATTGAAATCGTTAAAGGTGTTAATGATTTTAACATCCCGTTAGTGGGTACTATTGCTGCTGGATTACCATTGGATGCTTATGAGGTGATAGAGTCGGTTGATTTATCAGCGATGGTTAGTGCTAAAGATCGCTACTTGCTGAAAATATCTGGTGAGTCAATGAAAGACAGCGGAATTATGGATGGTGATCTGGTGCTTATCCAGAAACAACAGCTTGCCCGTGATGGTCAGATCGTGGTTGCGTTAGTGGATGAAAAAGAAGCGACTCTAAAAGAGTTCAGGATGCAAACTAGCACTTCAGTTGCTTTGATTCCACATAATGATGCGATGCAACCAATGGTTTATCCTGCCAACAGAGTGACCATACAAGGCGTTTATCTTGGGTTGCGACTTGATCGCAATTACTTTTGATGTGTGGTGGCGCTATGTATATTAGGGATGAAGAAATACAAAAGGTTTATTTTCCTAACCCTAAAGCATTGTTACCTGTGCTAAAAAGAGATGATAGCCTTGTTTATCTGCCGTGGGGCAGACGTGAAAAGCAAGCAGGGCAACTGCCATTAGGCGGTTGGGCGCAGTATGAAAGTTTAAAAAAAGGTATCTGGGATAAATATTTTCCCAAACACGTAAAAATTATGGTCAATGAGTTTATGGAGCGTGACAAAGCCACTGGTCAAACAAGCTGGTTCAGCGTCACAAAAGGTAGTTATATTCATGGGATTATCGCTCATTTGCAGGATGAAACGCGTTTATATGTGGTAACAATTCCAGCGCATGATAAAGACATCCATGACAGATGGCCGAGGATTATTGTAAACACAAGATAGAAAGTAAAATCATAGAAAATCAAGCAATAAATTTGAGAAAAATTTAAAGGTTTCAAAGCGAGAGCATTCCTGAAACAGTTTAATTTCATGCTATTTTATGATACTCTATTTTTGCAACCTAAAATCATGGAGTAACTTATGGC
>JAQCCA010000016.1 GCA_027621155.1 Pseudomonadota bacterium
AACACCCCGCCTCGCAAGCTCGGCACCCCTCTTGCAAAGAGGGGAATTAAAATCACCATCGCCCGATTCCCCTCTTTGTAAAAGGGGTGGCAGCCGTAGGCTGACGGGGTGTTTATAAAATCATAGTTTTTTCTATAGTGCGTAACTTCAGTAAACTAATCTGCGGTGCCTAATATATCACAGATATTTTTTACACCCGTCAATATTTGTGGAGAAAACTGCGAAATTCCGTTAGATGATAACTGAAAAACGTGTTTATTTTTTACAGATAATAAGTCTTGCCAATGCTGCCACATCGATGTTTGGTCAATATGCCATTTAGTGATATTCGATAACATAATGATTACATTAGGATTACGCTCAACAATCGCATTGATATTTGTTTGAAAACTCACGTTATCGATATCTTTAAATACATTAACGCCTCCGCATTGCGTGACAATATCATTTAAAATCCCGCTACCTCCAGCGACAAAAATCGGATGTGTTGCTAATTGCAGCAGCACCCTTGGTTTATGGCGCTTAATAGCATGTATTGTGTTGTGTTTAATGATTGCCTGAAGTTGCGTTACAAAGCTTTGCTGCAATGCAGTTCCTGCGTTTTTTAATTGAATAGTTGCACCAATATCAGCAAATGCTTTTGCTAATGATTTAAGATCTTCGGCATTAAAAATGGCGACCTTAATACCAAAGCGCTCAAGCAAGGCAATCACTTGTGGTTGCGTTTGTCCAGTCCAAGTAATCACCAAATCAGGTGACAAACTTATAATCTTCTCAACATTAAGCGCTTGGAATGAGCCAATGTTCTGGTAATTTTCATAATATTTAGGCTGACCAGTATAATAAATACTGCCGATAAGCTTGGTATTAACCTGACATTTGGTACTCTCTTTTGCTGCTTCTTCAATAACATCATGAATAATTGCCGTGGTATTGGGCGAAAGTGAGATCACTGTAAAGAGTTTAGCTGTATTGGCATATAATGATTGCATTGGTGAAAAAACAAAAATAGCAAATAACAACAAAAGCAAGCAACTATCATTAAAACAGTAAAATTGCTTTAATCTTAGCGCAAACATCCTCCAACTCAACAACGGAAATTCTCCCCTTAAATTTTGCATTGCGCTGTTGCCAATCTAAACTTTTGATTTGATCTGACAATATCACACTTTCCTTTTCACTCGCAACAGCAACTTCAAATGGATACCCCTTAATTTTGGTTGTCATTGGGCAACAGAGCATTAACTTAGTTTTAGTATTGTATACTTTCGGACTAATCACCAATGCAGGTCGATGTCCTTTCTGCTCACGCCCCGCTTGTGGATCAAAATCAAGCCAAACAATATCACCGGCATCAGGGATATACTTCACCATTTCTCATTACCTATCTCACGCCCAAAATCAATTTCAGATTGCATATTTTCTTCTGTTATTCCAGCAAGCAGATCACTTAACATATATTTCTGCTTTTTCACTGGTTCAATGATAATACGCCCCTTATCCTCAGTAATATTGACTTCAGAATCAACATCTATCGAAATTGATTTCATTAAACTAACAGGTAACCTAATTGCCGCACTATTACCCCACTTTTTCACATAAACCTGCATTATCTATCCTCAAGTTATTTAAAGTATCTACATTGTAGATCACGAAAACAAATAACTCAATAAATTAAATCATCTTATACGGATCAACGACCTGATCAAACTCTTGTTGTGATAAAAACTTCAATACCTTGTTTGCTTCACTTAATGACGTGTCATGTTCATCGGCATAATGCGCTAACTGTGATGCTTTATCATAGCCAATCACTGGACTTAATGCCGTTACTAGCATTAAAGAATTGCGCAAATACTCATCGATCTTTTTCTTGTTTGGCTTAGTACCTTCAAGTAAATAACGGCTAAAGTTGAGCATGCTATCAGATAAAATATTGATTGATTGCAATATATTATAAATCATCATTGGTTTATAAACATTCATCTCTAAATAACCGGCACTGCCGCCAATCGTCACAGCAACATCAAGCCCAAAAACTTGAGCACATGCCATCGTCATTGCCTCACATTGTGTCGGATTAACCTTGCCAGGCATAATTGACGATCCTGGCTCATTAGATGGAATTAAAAGTTCATGAAAACCGGCACGCGGTCCACAGCTTAACAGACGAATATCATTGGCGATTTTAAATAATGAATTTGCCAGCACTTTGATCTGTCCCATCAACGCAACTAAAGCATCATGCGAGCCTTGCACGGCAAATTTATTGTGTGCTGAGACAAATGGCAAGCCCGTGATTTTAGCGATATATTTACACGCTTTTTCAGCAAAACCTTTGGGGGCATTTAAGCCCGTACCCACGGCAGTACCACCAATGGCTAATTGATAAACATCGATAAGCGAATACTCTAACCGTGCAATATTTTGCGCCAACAGTTCAGCGTAGCCTGAAAACTCCTGCCCTAAGGTCAAGGGCACGGCATCTTGCATATGCGTGCGCCCAATTTTGACAACCTTTTGCCATTGCTTAGCTTTTTTCGTTAATTCTTTGTGCATAAGCTTGGTCGCTGGGATTAATGTCTTTTTAACTGCCACTGCTGCTGAGATATACATCGCTGTTGGAAAAGTATCATTGGAAGACTGTGACATATTCACATGATCATTCGGATGAATAGGTGTTTTGCTACCAAGCTTGCCACCCGAAATTTCAATCGCGCGATTAGAAATCACCTCATTAACATTCATATTTGATTGCGTGCCACTGCCTGTCATCCATACGTGTAGCGGGAATTGATCCTCGTGTTTACCGTCAATAATCTCCTCAGCGACTTCCGTAATGAGTGCTTTTTTATCCTCTGGCAAAATACCTAAATCATAATTCGCCATTGCGGCAGACTTCTTTAATATGGCAATAGCCTTAATGACTTCATGTGGGATACGCTCCTGCCCAATCGAGAAGTGAACCAAAGAACGCTCAGTTTGTGCACCCCAGTATTTACTATTATCAACTTCGATCTCGCCTATACTATCGGTTTCTTTACGTGTATTCATTCACTTCACTCCTTGTGCTTTCTTATTGTTTGTTGATTGGGCGTATGCAATATGCCCCTGCGTATTGACTATTACCTCGCCCCTTGTGGGATCGCTCGTGCGGCTTAAGTCGCACGGGTGAGGGGGGAATTAAAATGCATAAAATTGAGATAATTTCTCAACATTACCATTCTGACGAATTTCAAAGCCTAATACACTGGCACCGTTAAATTTACCAACTACACCCACAAGCTCACCTTGTGTCACATCTTGCGACTCTTTAACGTTAATGCTACTTAAATTATTATACGCTGAGATATAGCCATCCTTATGATTAACAATGACCATCTGACCATAGCCGCCCATGCCAACACCGGCATATAGCACACTGCCTGTGGCTGCAGCATAAACTTCCGTACCTTGCGGCACATCAATCTCACGCTGTTGATCAATGCCATCTTTATCAAATTTACCCGCCTCTTTTAATGGCCATTGCCATGAAATACCAGCAACCGTTTTACCACTTGGTAGTGAAGCTTTAGAAGTGGTTGGTTTTGACTTGGTTTTTTCTGCTACTGCAGGTGTTGCAACGTTTACTACCGGGGCTTTAACCGATTTTGTTTCAGTTATTTTACTCATTTTATTTGTTTTGCTTGCTTCAGCTGTTTCAGCCTTAACTGGTTTAGCTTTTGTTACTGGTTCAGGCACTGCACTTTTGACTACCACTGCTTTTGGTTCAGCTAATGAATGTTGTTCAGGTGTAGCAACACGCAATTTTTCACCAACATAAATCATACTGGGCTCTTTAATATCATTCCATGCTTGAATATCAGATAGACTCACATCATTGGTAACGGCAATCTCAAGCAAAGAGTCACCTGATTGCACGGTATAAAACCCTGTTTTACTTTTAGCGATCTGATGTGTTGCAACACGCAAATTATCATCGTTTTGCGCTAAATCATGCATATCTAGCTCTTTATCTTGATTAATCACTTTATCTTGCATTGTTGGTACAGCTGTTGACTCTGCACTTTGACTTTGCGCTACAGGTGCTGCATCAGGATCAATCACAGGGACATTACTTGCATGCTGATTAGAAACGCTCGTCGACTCCGATACGGCTGAAACTTTAGAGCCTGTTCCGATTGAGCTCGTATTCGCCACTGGATTATTTGTGCCCACTGGCACTAACACACCACCTTGATAGGTATACATTTGCCCATCACGCCTAATCTTCTCACCCGGTAAAGGTCCGACACGAATCGTTGATCCAGGTGTGAGCACATAAGGCGATTTAAGCTTATTCCATAAGATAAGTGTTCTTTCAGTGACATTAAAGCGACGGGATATGTCATATAATGAATCACTAACTTGCACCGTGTAATAGGTTTGCTGTGTTGGAATATTGGTTACTGGCGCGCTTTGCTGCTGACCATTAAAGAATTGATTAATTGCACTACAGCCTGATAATACAAGAACTGCCGTGCTTAATGCGACTATTTTTTTTATTTTTTTTATCACATAAGCTCCTTATTTCCAAGAGTCCTTTGACGTTAGCATTGTCATAATTTTTTGCAACATTTTTTCGGTATTCTGCCCACTCATTCCGGAAATAAAGAAGTAAGGCTCATTTTTATTCCAACCAATACCTTGCAAAATATGCTCACAAATGTCATCAACTTCATCCTGAGGTAATTGATCAATTTTATTGAGCACTAACCAACGTGGTTTTTTATAAAGTGCTTCACTGTACTTTTTAAGCTCATTCTCAACTTTGTGATAATTTTCAATCGGATCTGAGCCATCAACCGGTAACACATCGACCATATGTAATACACACTTGGTACGTGTTAAATGCTTCAAAAACTTCAAGCCCAATCCCGCGCCTTCTGCAGCTCCTTCGATAACCCCAGGAATATCTGCAATAACAAAGCTTTCATATTGCCCTACTCTAACCACCCCTAAATTAGGGTACATCGTAGTAAATGGGTAATCAGCAACCTTTGGTGTTGCCGCTGACACTGCACGAATAAGCGTTGATTTACCAGCATTTGGCAAACCCAATAAGCCGACATCTGCTAGTAGTTTTAACTCTAGTCGAATCTCAAAAGACTCACCTTCCTCACCATAGGTAAACTGTCTTGGCGCTTGATTAGTACTACTTTTAAAGTGTACATTCCCAATTCCACGTCTACCGCCTTGAGCAAGTTTCAACGTATCACCATCTTTAAGCACTTCACCGACTTTTTGATTGGTGGTTGCTTCATAAGCAATCGTACCAACGGGAACGATAAGGTACAAATCCTCACCCTTTTTACCCGCACATTTCTTGCCTTCACCAGGCTTGCCACTTTGCGCTTGGTAATTGCGCTGATAACGATAGTCAATTAAAGTATTAACATTCTCATCAGCAAGCATAAAAACGCTACCACCATGCCCACCATCACCGCCATCAGGTCCGCCCTTAGGGACATATTTTTCACGTCGAAAACTCACACAACCATTGCCACCCTTACCCGCATGCACGGTAATTACGGCCTCATCTACAAACCTCACAGTAACCCTTTTTATTATCTTTAGTATTTACGCCGTCTATGATCCAAGAATTTTACGAAAATGTACAGTATAAAAACCAACAAACGCACTGTGCATTAGGCAAGGTTATCGTTATACTAGTTAGCAATTTGAGTTAGCAAAGTGCATACATGTCTTATCAAGTTTTAGCCCGCAAATATCGCCCTAAAAACTTCTCCGAAGTCGTTGGTCAGCAACACGTTTTAAATAGCTTAATCCATGCGTTGGATCAAAATCGTTTACATCACGCTTATCTTTTTACCGGAACGCGCGGTGTTGGTAAAACCTCATTGGCACGCCTTCTGGCAAAATCAGTAAATTGCTTAAATGGTGTCTCCTCTCATCCTTGTGGACAATGTGAGCACTGTGTTGCGATTGAGCAAGGTCGTTTTGTTGATTTGATTGAGATTGATGCTGCATCACGCACTAAAGTTGAGGATACGCGTGATATTCTTGATAATGTCCAATACATGCCAAGCCAAGGTAAATATAAGATTTATCTGATTGATGAGGTGCATATGTTATCGCAACATAGCTTTAACGCACTTCTTAAGACACTTGAAGAGCCACCAGAGCACGTTAAGTTTCTGTTAGCAACAACTGACCCACATAAATTACCCATCACGATTTTATCGCGCTGTTTACAGTTTAACTTAAAGCACTTAATTGAAACACAAATTGAGCAAAAACTCGTTGAAATCCTTGGGCTTGAAGCGATTGCCTTTGAGCAAAATGCATTAAAAATTATTGCTCACGCTGCTGATGGCAGTATGCGTGATGCACTAAGTTTAACCGATCAATCGATTGCTTATAGTAAAGGCGAAATTCTAACGCATGCTGTGCAAACGATGCTTGGCATTGTCGATAAGGAAATGATTGATAAACTAGTGATTGCCTTATTAGAAGAAGATACTAACGCCATTATTAACTTTTCAGATGACGTTATTCTCGCGGGGAAATCACCACAGTCCGTATTAAACGCGCTGGCAGAATGTTTTTATTACGCAAGCCTTATTGGCTTTAATGCTCAGCATTTATCAAGCATTCCATGCTCAGATGAAATTCTTAAAACCATATCAGAACATTACAGTAAAGATACATTGCAGCTTTATTACCAGCTAACAATCAAGGCGAAAGAAGATCTTCATCTGGCGCCAAACGCCCAATGTGGGTTAGGCATGGCATTATTACGCTTGTGTGCTTTTTCACTGGATTTGCTGCCCGCATCACAAGCGACAAATAAAACAGTACCGCTGACGAATACAAAGACAGTACCAAGCTTAAGCAAAAAGCCTGATTTAAGTGCACTTAAAAAAGCACTTGCAACGCCAAGTGAATCTCATGCTGTTAGCCAAGCGCATAAACCTGCTATTATTCCACCTGTTGCGGATAAAGCTGTAACACCAAACCTTGTGACAGAAAGCAAAACGCTTAATGAACCAATCAACTCAATGATTGCCGAAGAGCCTACATCTGACAGCAAGCATATGACGGCCAGAAAAGCTGAAAAAGTCGAAAAAGCTGAAATAATAGCAGACAATAATACAATCACCGCACCAAAGACTGATGCGACTGTTAATGATACTAATTTAGCAATCAACAATAGTAAAAATAGTAAAATTGACTGGCACCATCTAAGTCAAAGCCTTGGACTTAAAGGCACAACACTACAAATTGTCTTAAACTCAAGCTTGCTTGATAACAGTGGTAACATCTATACGTTACAAACTTCTGATTCGGTTAAAGCGCTCATTACAACGAATGCGATTAAGAAAATTGAAGATGCCTTGAGTCTTAAACAAGGGCGTAATATTAAGGTTGCTTTTAGCCATTTAAATCAAGAACAAGCATCAGCTAAAACAAATACTAACGTCACATTAGCGCCAGCTGCTGAGCAAATGGCTAAGCAATCAATAGCAGATGCTACTTCAGCAGCTACTGTATCACCAATTGATCATACCGTTGAAACATCAAAGCCTCCTGTTACTCTACAAGTGACACCTGCACAGGTTATTCAACAACAAAAGGCACAAAAAATCGATGAAATTTATACTTCATTAAAAGCGAATCCTGAGATTCAAAATCTTGAACAGTTAGGATTTCAACTAGATAAAAGTAATATCAAACTTAAAAGCTAAATTTACAACTTTTTCCATTGAGAAGTGCCCTGCAAATAGACAGGCTGGACGATAGTTTGAGACTGGTGATCAAATTTAGACTGTTGATAATTATACAGAATCACTTCTTGCAACAAACTGACATCCGGACAGTAATCAATGGCATTAAGCTCAATATTCACATCATTGATCACATCACCAATAACAAATCCTAAGTTTTGCTCTTCAATCGCCTGATTGAATGCAGCAACTTTAAGGCATTTTTCTTGAGTGATTTTCATGATCTGCGCATCTTTATCCCAGATATATTGCCCAAAATAAACATCTGACATACGCGCATCAAGCATGACAGTTATACGCTCCGCCTTATAGCGATGATAAGCACTCATTGCAATTGCTTGCATTGATGAGAAACCAATCACTGGGCAATCTAGTGTTAATGCCATTGCTTGAATAGCCGCTGCAGCTAAACGCACACCAACAAAACTGCCAGGCCCCACGCCATAGGCAAGTAAATTAATCTCTCTTTTGTGTATACCTGATTGCATGACTAGCTCATCAATCATTGGTAAAAGTTGCTCATTATGCTTACGCGGAATATGACGCGTTACGCTAAAGCACTGTTTATCTTCTGTAAAGAGTGCTATCGAACAATAAGCACTTGAGGTATCAATTGCCAGAATATTCATTACTCAACCGTTACTGATTTTGCTAAATTTCGCGGCTGATCTACATCCGTACCTTTTTGCACTGCCACGTGATAAGAGAAAAGCTGCAATGGAATGGTGAAAATAATCGGCGAGATAACCTCTGGCACGCTCTCAATAATAAAGGTGTGCTTAGAATCAATATGTAGTGACTGACTAATCGCATGATCAACAAATACATAGAGCTTGCCACCACGTGCTTGCACCTCCTGAAGATTACTCTCAAGTTTCTCAAGCAACGTGTCATTAGGGGCAACCGCAACAATTGGCATATCTTTATCAACCAAAGCTAATGGACCATGCTTAAGCTCACCTGCGGGATAGGCCTCAGCATGAATATAAGAGATCTCCTTGAGTTTAAGTGCGCCTTCTAATGCCACTGGATATTGCGCGCCTCGACCCAAAAATAGCGTATGATGTTTCTCGACAAAATCATAAGAAAGCTGCTCAATCTCAGCATCTAAAGCCAAGACATTTTTGGCAATTTCAGGTGCTTTTTTAAGTGATGACAATATATTTCTTTCAAGCGCTAAGCTCAACACTTTCCGTGACTTACCCAAGGCAACTGCAAGAAGCAGAAAACCAACTAACTGTGTGGTAAATGCTTTGGTTGAAGCGACCCCCATCTCAAGACCCGCTTGCGTCATAAACACCAAATCAGCTTCACGCACCATTGAGCTATTAGGCATATTACAAATACTCAATGTCTTCATAAATCCAAGCACTTTGGCTTGACGCAATGCTGCCAAGGTATCTGCGGTTTCCCCTGATTGCGACACCGTGATAAATAAGCTATTTTTTGGCACCACACTCTGGCGATAACGAAACTCGCTGGCAATCTCAACATCAACAGGAATTTGTGCATATTCCTCTATCCAGTATTTAGCGACCAATCCGGCGTGGAAACTGGTGCCACAAGCTACGATTTTAACATGCTCAACATCAGCAAAAAGTGATTTGGCTTCCAAGCCAAACTTCTCAATAATAATCTCATTATCCACACTAATACAATTAGCAAATGTATCGGCAATCACTTGCGGCTGCTCGAAGATTTCTTTTTGCATATAATGCTTATACTTACCCTTAGCGGCAGCATCTTGGGCTTGATCTAGCTCTTTAATATCTAAGACTTTTTTAATCCCTGCTTGATCATACGCTTCCACTTTTTCACGCGTGACAAGTGCCATATCACCCTCATCAAGATAAGCAAAACGATTGGTAACAGGCAATAATGACAAGGTATCAGAAGAAATAAAATTCTCACCAATCCCAAAGCCAACAACGATTGGTGAGCCTGATCGCACCACCACTAAACTATGCGGATGATCCTCATGCATAACCGCCAGACCATATGCACCTTTGAGCTTTTTAATTACTGCTTGAACATTGGTAATAAAGTCATGTTTAGTATTCCAATGATGTTCTAGCAAATGCGCTATGACTTCAGTATCTGTTTGTGATTGAAATGACACACCCTCTGCAATGAGCTGCTCTTTGAGTGACATATAGTTTTCAATAATACCATTATGCACAATCGCAATTTTACCTGACTGGCTGACATGGGGATGCGCGTTTTGCTCTGATGGTTCGCCATGCGTTGCCCAACGGGTATGCGCAATGCCAGTAGATCCTTTAAAGCCAATGTCTTTAGCTACTTTCTCTGCAAGCATCTGCACTTTACCCAGAGCGCGTATACGTTCAATTTTGCCTTTATTATCTAATAACGCCACACCGGCTGAATCATACCCACGATATTCAAGGCGCTTTAGCCCCTCAAGTAAAATCGCCAATACATTGCGCTCTGAAACCGCGCCAACAATACCACACATAACTTTCTCGCTTTTTGTTTCCGGGCGCATACAATACGCCCCTACGTCATATTTGCTACTTTTTAACAGGGCGCTGCCAACCTGGCACAACTGTCTGCTTATTCATTCGATTAATCGTAAGTTTCCCTTCTGGCACATCTTTGGTAATCGTTGACCCTGCGGCAATATTAGCGCCATCACCAATGCTCACAGGGGCAATCAGCTGACAATCAGAGCCAACAAATACGTCATTGCCAATAATGGTCTGATGTTTGTTAGCGCCATCATAATTACAGGTAATAACCCCTGCCCCAATATTGCAGTTATAACCTACCGTGCTATCGCCAATATACGTTAAATGATTGGCTTTGCTACCCTTGCCAATTATTGACTTTTTAATCTCGACAAAATTACCAATATGCACCCCCTCATCCAAGACACTACCTGGACGAATACGCGCAAAAGGTCCAACAACAGCATTGGTTTTAATATCAGCGCCATCAATAATCGTATTGGGTTTTATTTTAACGTTATCACCAATCACACAGTCTTTCAAAATGCAATTAGCTCCAATCACACAGTTCTCGCCAATGACCACATTACCCTTGATCAGCACATTAATATCCACCCATGTATCTTCCCCAACCTCAACAGAGCCTCTCACATCAAAACGGTTAGGATCAGCTAAAGAAACACCTTTTGCCATGACGCGCTCAGCTACCGCTTTTTGCCACATTCGCTCAAGATCTGCCAATTGTGCACGGGTATTAACGCCTAAAATCTCGAAGTTATACGCTGGATGTGCAGCGCGAATATTAACTTTATCGCGACAAGCAAAGGCAACAATATCGGTTAGATAATACTCTTTCTGTTTATTGTTATTTTCAATGGCAGGCAACCACTGATGCAAGTGTTTACCACTAACGCAATAAATACCCGTATTAATTTCTTTAATTTGACGCTGAATATCTGAAGCATCCTTTTCTTCCACAATCGATTCAATTTCACCGAAGCGATTACGTAAAATCCGTCCAAGTCCTTGAGGGTTATCAAGCTCAGCGGTCAAAATACCTAAATCATCGGCACGTGTTACCTCAATCAAATGATTCAAGGTATCAAAAGAGACTAAAGGTACATCACCATAAAGTATCAAGACTTTATCTTCTTTATTAATATAGGGTAAAGCTTGCAAAACAGCATGTCCCGTACCTAAACGGTCAGTTTGCTCAACCCATGTGATTCTTTTATCTTCTAAAGATGACTGCACCTGCTGCCCAAGATGTCCCTGCACCACGATAATATTATCTGCTTGCAGTGACTCCACTGTTTCAACAACGTGCTGTATTAAGGTTTTCCCTGCTAATGTTTGTAACACTTTGGATTTTTTAGAACACATGCGAGAGCCTTGACCTGCCGCCAAGATCACTACCGATAATGCCATTTTGTCTCCTTATAAATATCTTCTTTTGCTTTTTTGCTTTTTTGCTTTTTTACTATTTGCAAAACTGCTGCGCATTATATAACAGCATTAACAGGTTTTATAGGCTTCTTACATGATATTCTAATACTCTTTACCCTTATACTTTCTTGATCATTGCTTGTTGGTACTGACAAATGGACTCATCCGCAGATATTAGCATAATTCCTTCCACCATCGATTGAGCAATTAAAATACGATCAAATGGATCTTTATGAATCATTGGAAGCGTATTCACTTCAACGACATGTTCACTCAAAATAGGTAGCTCACTATAACCATTATCTATTAACGCACGTCTTAGCAAACGAGCATCAATCTGGAAATCATATGGCAAAATTACAAATCTAAATTATTACGTTTAAAGACGCGATCGGCGCGATAACTTGAGCGCACCATAGGACCAGAGGCAACTTCAAGAAAGCCTTTTTCCAAACCAATTTGACGATAATCATCAAACTCTTTGGGTGTGACAAAACGATCGATTGCCAAGTGATGTTTTGTTGGCTGCATATATTGCCCTAGAGTCAAAATATCAACCTTGGCAGCACGCAAATCATCCATCGCTTTAAGCACTTCGTCATGCGTCTCACCTAAACCTAACATTAAACTCGTTTTCGTTAAAATCTGAGGTTTTTGTGATTTGACATATTCAAGCACTTTAATCGTTTGCCAATAGCCAGCACGCGGATCACGTACCTTAATTGTCAAGCGCTCAATCGTCTCGACATTTTGCGCAAAGACATCCACCTCTGTCGCAATAAGCTTATCAATCGCCTTTGTATCTCCTTGAAAATCCGGTGTTAAGGCTTCGATCTTAATCTCAGGAATAAGTGCTTTTATTTCATTGATGGTTTGCGCATAATGTGCCGCCCCGCCATCCGATAGATCATCGCGATCTACTGACGTTAACACCACATATTGAAGCCCCATTAATTTAACACTTTCAGCAGCATTCTTAGGTTCATTAACATCTAGCCAACCTTTAGGGTTCCCCGTATCCACCGAGCAAAACTTACACGCTCTTGTGCAAACACTTCCCATTAGCATAATCGTGGCAGTGCCATGTGACCAACACTCATTGATGTTAGGGCATTTTGCCTCTTCGCACACCGTAGATAGCTTATGCTTTTTAGTTAATGACTTCACCTGCAAGTATGTCTTTGTTGAAGCTTGTTTTGCCACCTTTAACCAATCAGGCTTTTGAATACGGATCTCATTGATTTTCTTATCTTTAATACCGTCTTTGACTGCAGAAAACCCTTGCTCGGTTTGGTATTTTTTACCGCTTTCAACTTTTACTGGAATGTCGATTAACTTGCTCATATGAGTTATTTTGACTACTTTAAGCGCTTAAAACTTAAGACGCATCATGACAAAAAAAGACGCTTAAGACAATGTTATTTTAAAAGCTTTTTAGAGCTGGATATGCTACATTTTCACCATACTTTGTCTTAAGACCACTAAATAATGCTAAACTTTCTTGGAATCAAAAACTTTGCCATTATCAAAAACTCTGAAATCCATTTTAAATCGGGCATGACCACAATTACAGGCGAAACAGGTGCTGGAAAATCTATTTTATTAGACGCTCTTAATATCGTTCTTGGCGCACGCGTTGATAAGTCAGCATTAACCAATGATGAGCCGTGTGAAATCTCTGCTATTTTTGATATCAGTAAAATTCCTAATGCTAAAACGCTATTAAAAAGCTTTGAGCTAGCCGAAGGCAGTGAATGTTTATTGCGTCGTGTGATTCAAAAAGATGGCAAAACACGTGCCTTTATCAACGGCAGTTTAGTAACCCTCGCACAGCTTAAACAATTAAGTGAGCAGTTAATTAGCATCTATGGTCAGAACGCTCATCACAGTTTATTAGATCCTGCCAACCAGTTAATACGCCTTGACACTTATGCTGGCTTGGGCGCTGAAGTAGATGAAATCACCGTGATTTTCAAAAAACTCTCTGAAATTAACACCCAGATTACCGAAGAAAAAGAACGTATTGAAAAAGACAAAACGGCTTTAGCATTAATGCAATATCAATATGATGAACTGGTTCAATTAAATCTTGGCGCAGATGAACTAAATGATCTAGATCAAGAACATAAATCCCTAGCGAATGCCGAGGCACAAATTCAGACCATCGCCCAAGTTGTTGAATGCGTCAATGATAATGAGCAAAGCCTATTAGGTACACTCGATCATCTAATACATCAATTAAGTGCATATAGCGACAACCCCGCATTTAAAAACATTTATAACCTACTAACAGAGTCTACAGTCTATTTAAAAGAAGCTGAACATGAGGCAAGACAGCTTTTAGATCATTTGGAGATTAACCCTGAAAAATTACAACAGATTGACCAGCGACTTAATGAGATCTATCAGCTAGCGCGTAAACACAAGGTTGACCCTAAACAGCTTTATCTACATATTGCTGAGCTTGAGCAAAAAATTAATGCCCATGCACAAAATGAGAAAAAACTTCTGCAATTAACTAAGGACAAGTCACTTTTAGAGGAAACGTATCTAAGCAAAGCCAAGACACTAAGCAACAAACGTCAAGCAGCAAGCAAAGTATTCGCCAGTGAAATTGAACAATATATTCGTCAACTAAATATTCCAAAAGGTGAGTTTTATGCACGGATTACTCAAGGTCAAACAAAGCATGCCAATGGCATTGATCACTGTGATTTTTTAATTAACTTTAACCCCGGACAACAACCAGCTCCCATTGATAAAGTCGCCTCAGGCGGTGAATTAAGTCGAATTGGACTTGCAATACATGTCGTGTCATCGAAAAAAATCGCCCCGCCAACCATTATCTTTGACGAGGTTGATGTCGGCATTAGTGGCGGCACGGCTGAGATTGTGGGTAAACTCCTTAAGCAAGTCGCTAAAAATGCGCAAATCCTTTGTATTACCCATCAAGCACAAGTTTCTATTCAAGGTGACCAGCAATTACATATCAGCAAAAAGCATCTTGAACATGATACGATTTCAGAAGTGCTAGAGCTTAATAAAGAAGAACGCATTAATGAAACGGCACGCATTATAGGTGGCGTTGATATTACCAACAAAACACTGCAACACGCCAAAGAAATGTATGAACTCTATCACAAGTAGTTAAACTTAAATTACCCCTCACCCGTGCAGCTTACGCTACACGACCTCCCCCATAAGGGGCGAGGTGAGCATTAGGGTAACTTATTGATTCATTTTTATTAGCAACTATTTTCCTAGCCATTTTTTCCAGACAAATAACAAAGCGGCAAAGCTGCGACATTCAATAAACTGCGGATGCGTGATGAGTGCATCAATATCTGACAACTTCCATGGCACAACTTCTAAATCTTCTGGTTCATCGCCTTGAGCAGTTTTGACTGAAAGATCTTCAGCGACGACCAATGAGATATGCTGCTTCATATAATTAGGCGACAAATAAACATCTTTAAGATACGTATAATGCTTTGCGCTAAACCCAGCTTCTTCCATCAACTCTCGATCTGCTGCTTGATAGAGATCTTCCCCGTAATCAATTGCACCTTTTGGAAAACCTAAAGTGTAATCCTCAACACCCGATGAATACTCTTTAATAAGCAACACCGTATTATCATCAAGCATAGGGACGATTAATACAGCAGTATGCCCATCACTTTTAGGCGCAATACGTTCATAAGTACGTGTATTACCATTACTAAAGGTTAAATCAAGTGCTTCAACTTTGAATAAGCGTGATGCAAATAACTCTTTTTTACTATTAATAACTGGTTTAGTAGCCATTACTGACCTCCTGCCAACGTTCAGGCGTGCCAACATCACACCAATTGGCATGATAAACCTCACCACTTATTGCTTTTTGTTCAATGAAAGACTGCCAAATGTTTGGCAGAGAAATCTTCTCTCCAACATAAACATTGGCAAACAGTGACTTCCGGCACACACTAATGCCTGTATAAGTATAGCTTTGCCCTATTTTATCAGTTTTATCGGCAATATTGCTTTGACCATCCAAACAAAAATCACCCTTTAGATTATGCTTAGGATTGGGCACTAAGACTAAATGCGCCAATGATTTCATGGTTTGGCTATAGCGAGTAATGTGTGAGAAATCATAATCGGTCATCACATCGGCATTAACCACAATAAAGGGGTCGCTAAGCCATGGTAACGCTCGAGCAATACCACCACCGGTATCATAGGCATCTAGAGGCTCATATAGGTAGCAAATAGTTATCCCCCAAGGCTCGCCAAAACCAACTTCATCGACGATTAACTCGGCTAAATAGGCAACGTTAATCACAATATTGGTTACACCTGCGCTAACAAGGCGCTCTATTTGCCACTCAATCAATGACTTGCCATTGACCTTAATCAATGGCTTTGGCGTGTGATTGGTCATATCACCCATTCTGCGTCCACGCCCTGCTGCCAGTATCATTGCACTAACATCTTGCTTCATCTTTTGTGATCTCATTCCATTTATCATTTTTATCATTTTTATCATTGATAACTTTTTCTCATTACTAACAAATTATATAATTCAGCATTAGTCTACGTTTAATTCATCCCTGCAATATAAAGGTAAATTGCAAAAAAATGCGCAATACTGCCAGCGAGTACAAATAAATGCCATAGAAAATGACAAAACTCAATTTTCTCATCAAGCATATAAAAAACCACGCCACTGGTATAAAGCACGCCACCTAAAATAATCCACATCAAGCAGCCACCAGGCAACGCCTCAACGATTTGTACAATAAAACCAATCGCCGTCCAGCCCATAATGACGTAAAGTGCTGTTGATAACCAACCGTCGCCAAAAAACAGTACTTTATAGACAAATCCGGCAATTGCCGCACCCCATAAAAGCGCAAAAATAATCCAACCATAAACACCTGATAACGCAATCAATGCAATCGGCGTATAGGTGCCGGCAATTAAGAAATAAATGTTTAAATGATCCACTTTGCGCAATATTTTCTTAAGTTTGGGCTTAGATACACCATGGTAAATACTTGAGGCACCATACATTGAGATCAAGCTCACCCCAAATATTGTGACGGCAACCACATTAATGGTATGTCCCGTTATTACGGCTTTAACAATCATGACAATAAGTACCACAATACTAAAGAGTGCACCGATAAAATGCGTCAGGGTATTTAAAAATTCTTCTCGTTTTGAGTAAAGTACTTTCGGCACAGCATATGCACCCACTTCAGTGTTTAA
This sequence comes from Pseudomonadota bacterium, assembly GCA_027621155.1. Lineage (GTDB taxonomy): Bacteria > Pseudomonadota > Gammaproteobacteria > Francisellales > Francisellaceae > Caedibacter. Next base: position 16,955 of record JAQCCA010000016.1, read on the forward strand.
ATTTTTAGCTTCTTTCAATAACATATATTTTAGTCGATTTTTATTTCAAACATTGCTATTTTGCGCTATATGTAGCCATTAATCAAAAGCTAATACCACATTTTATGCCCAAAAGATTTATTCTTGCATCTTCTTCACCTTATTGCGATAACCCTCTATACTTTGGAACAGTTGTTCGTTATGTTGGCGCCAAGGATGAAAAAAGAAAGTAAGTCAAAAACTACTAAGATGAGCAAAGACAATGCAAAATTTTATGTAAGCGCTGAAACCCTGATATTAACAGGACAGTGGCGCTGGCAATCGCTTGATCAAAATATCTTGGCAAAAATTAAAAACCTCAAAGAAAATATTATATGCATTGATGCACAACAAATTGAAAAGCTCGATATCTCTGGCGCTTACTTTATCTATAAAATTCAACAACTTTTTTTAAAAGCTGCCATTAAAGTCACTCATACACAAAGAAGTTTAATTGATTTGGTTCATAAGAACTACACCAACTATGACAGTCGTTTACAACCTTTAAATACTTATGAAAAGGTTTATCAAATTGGTGAGCAAACAACAAGCTACATTAAAGATAGTAAAAATCTCATCGCTTTTATTGGCGCCACAGTAATGAGCTATTTACAGGTAATTCGCACACCTTTTGCCACTCAATGGCGCTTATTATTAGATATCGTTATCCAAACTGGCGTCAAAGCCATTCCCATTGTCTCATTACTATGCTTTTTGATCGGAATTGTATTGTGCTATCAAATTGGCTCACAGCTTAAAATTTATGGTGCTAATATTTTTGTCGTCGATCTTCTGGGTATTTCACTACTGCGTGAATTTGCACCTTTGATCACAGCGATTATTGTCGCAGGCAGATCTGCTTCCTCATATACGGCAGAGCTTGGTTCAATGAAAGTCCAACAAGAAGTTGATGCCCTTAAAACTTTTGGTATTAGCCCAATTAAGCGCCTGATATTACCACGCATTATTGGCATGATGATCTCCCTTCCCCTACTCATCGTTATTGCTGATATTATCAGCTGTGTTGGCGGCATGATTATGGCGAAAACATCGCTTGGCATTAGCTTTTATGACTTTTTGCAACGCTTCTCTACAGCAGTTTCATTTAATAACTATCTGACAGGGCTGATCAAAGCACCATTTTTTGCGATTATTATTGGTGCTGTTGGCTGCTATCGTGGCACTGTTGTTAAAAATAATTCGTTAAGCATCGGTCAAGAAACCACTAAAAGCGTGGTTTATGCGATCTTTTTAATTATTGTAACCGATGCACTATTTTCCATTTTATTCAGTGCGATAGGGATATAAATGATGCCGGAAATAACAGAACAACCGATTATTGAAGTAAAAAACCTAGGCACTTGCTTTGATGGCGTCTGGGTACATAAAAATTTAAATCTGACAATTTACCCCCATCGCATTACCTCAATTATTGGAGGCAGCGGCTCCGGTAAAACAACATTAATCCGTGAAATATTGATGCTGCAGCCAGTCACTGAGGGTGAGATATTCCTACTTGGGCAAAAAATTTCTGATCTGTGTGATGATGAGATAAAACGCCGCCAGTTTGCAAGTCATATGGGCATGATGTTTCAAGGTGGAGCTCTTTTTAGTGCCTTAACCGCACTTGAAAATGTCATGTTTCCTTTACAAGAGTACACCAGTTTCAGTCGTGATATTGTCATTGATCTGGCACGCTTAAAACTTAAAATGGTTGGTTTATCCGAAGATGCTTATGCTAAATATCCCTCGCAATTAAGTGGTGGAATGCTTAAGCGCGTAGCACTTGCACGCACTTTAGCACTTGATCCTGAGATTGTATTTCTCGATGAACCTTCAGCAGGACTTGATCCACACTCTACTTATGAGCTGGATCAATTGATTTTAAAATTAAAACAAGATTTGAATCTCTCTATTATCATGATTACCCATGATTTAGAAAGTATTTGGCGCATTGTTGATGAAGTCGTTTATATTGATCAAAAACGTATCCTTATTCATGATAGCGTTGAGAATGCTGCTAAAATGTCACAATATGAAAACCTCAATAATTTCTTTAATGGCGCTAAAACCAATAAAGAAGAAAAAACAGTACTAGGATCGTAACCATGAAAAATAATCGTTACTTTGTTGCGGGTTTGTTTATTATCATCACCACCATTGTGATGATCTTTGTTGGCTTTTGGCTTGCTTTTGGCTTAAAAGATATCAAATATGACACTTATATCGCACGCTTTAATGAGTCCGTGACGGGATTAAATGTCAATGCCGCAATCAACTACAATGGTGTTAATGTCGGCAAGGTCGAAAGCATTAATATCGACAAACAGAATCCCAGCATTGTCATTGTCGTTATGCAAATTCAGCAAGGAATCCCCATTTACAATACAACCTATGCAAGCTTGGTGCCACAAGGGATTACCGGTCAAGTATTTATTACCCTATCTCTCTCAAGTGATCCAAATCAATACATTGTTAAACCTAAAGATGCGCCACCGTTTCCAGTGGTTAAAACCAAACCCTCATTTTTAACAAATATTGTTAACCAAATGAGCACAGTTGCCGAGCAAGTCACTTTGATCTCAACACGTGTCGCTAAAATCATCAGTGATGACAATGTTCAAAAAATAAATCATATCGTTAGCAACGTTGAAGATATTTCTAACTCGCTTGCCACTAGTAGCCAAAATATCCATCAAAGTATTGAGTCATTAAACATCATATTAAAAAATGCTGCCAAAAGCTCTGCCGAACTTGACCAGATTGCTCACAACATT
>JAQCCA010000017.1 GCA_027621155.1 Pseudomonadota bacterium
AGATTAACCATAGATTTAAACGGTTATCGCATGCTCGGATTATGATCCACAAGAAAGGGAAAAGAGCCAATCAATGTTGATGGTATATTCACCTCAACCCCTAAGAATGTCTATATGACTTTAGCGCAAAAAAATGGCTATTATATTCCAAGCTATCAACGTCCTTATGCTTGGGATGCTGATGCTAAAACGAATATGAATGACTTATTTAATAGTATCAAAGAGGGAATGTTCTCTGATGACTTATCTGCATTGGTGTTCTTTGGTGCGATTGTTTTGGTTGAAGATAATAATGGCAACTTGGATATTGAGCCCTGTGATCCACGCTCAATGCCGTCACAGGTTTCTGTTGTTGTTGATGGTCAGCAGCGCTTGACAACTTTCACCTTAGTGGCAGCAAGGCTTTATCAACGTTTGCATCAAATCAATAAAAAGCTTAAAGAAGATAAGCGTTACTTTGAAAAGCTTGATGATGATAAGTTGATCGATAAAGCACAAATCGTAGGTATATATAGTGATCTAAGTGCCTGCATTGGTACAGCAACTGGGGCGACTGTTGAAGTTTGTCGTATTCGTATGGCAGAGAGCAGCTTTGAGGATAATCCTTATGGTTTTTATCCACGCATTATTCGGATGTATGATGATTGCTGGTCAACGGCTCAAACAAAGGCATCATATACTTCAGATGTCGCCTCTTACTTATTTGAGCTGCGCCCAACAGATCGCGGTTATAATGGCGCATTAAAAGATTTGTTTAAAAGCATCGATTCAGAAATCAAAGAGACGGTACACTCTGATGAAATGATATCGGCATTTGACTCGGAAGATAGCCATTTACGTGCTTATTTGCAAGGCTTTGATTTGCTGCAAATTGTTGATGATAGCTTGGCACTTAAGGGTGAGAAGTATGCGCTTTTAAAAGAAGCGGCTGCTTTATTATATCTTACGGATTTTATTTTATACCGATGTGCATTTACGGTAATTAGTGTGACAAAAAATTCTTATTCACATAATATTTTCCAGGCTTTAAATACAACGGGTGAGCCATTAAATGCCATTGATACCTTTAAGCCCGAGGTCATTCGTTATGTGGGACATCAAGCCTATCAGCATTCATCTGAGTACCAACTGTTTGAGGCGATTCAAGCACTGCTAAATGCTAAACCGAATAAGACAAAGCCTAAATTACTTGAAGCGTTTATTGCCGACTTTGGTTATATTTTTACGGGTGGTGCCAGCAAGGTTAACAAAAGTTTAAAAGCGCAGCGACAATTTCTAATTGAGCAATATCTAGCGATTGATCCTGATGCGCGTGAAGCAAAAACACAGTTTGTACAAACAATTCATGATCATCTAATGTTTGCTTATGCTTTTACCAATCACAAAAAGGTGAGTGATAATTTTGTGTATGATGGGCTCTTGCCACAAGATGCATTACTCCTGAATTTTTTAAAAGAAAATGAGTGGAATATCGTCCGTCCATTGGTAAGTGCACTGCGTTTACATTCACAGCATGATTTTAAAGAAGGTATAAGGGCATTAGCTGCTTTTATTGTCTTGGCAAAACTAAGAGTTATAAATGCGCCGATTAAAACGATGCTAGATGCTTTTTGGCGCGAGTGTATTGGCAATATTAATGCAGCAACCTTAAAAAGCTATTTGCAGAATAAGGCCAAAGAAGATGCATGGGAGCTGGCTGATCAAGTACTATGGCAACAGCGTGTGGCACATAATGATATCTTGGATGTGACGAAACTTCGTGGGGTTGCCAAGCTTGCCATTTTAAGCAGTTTTAACGATGCGCAGTTAATGTGTCTTGACGCCTATAGTCTGTTGAAGCTACCAGAAGAAAAAAGTACAGCTAATTCAGATCATCGCTTTGAGGTGACTCAAATGGAGCAGAAAAATAAGAATGCTCCTAATCGTTGGAGTAATGTGACGGTTGTGCCACTAGATTTGGAAGCTCACTGGTTGCCACAAGAGGAGATAGGGCAAGGGCAAGAAAACTATCAGCATTTATTGCAACAAGTTGGGGAGGATGCCTGCTATGTGTCTTACCTTAAGGGTGAGACGGCATTTAGTGATAAACGTCTACAGTTGGAGCAGTGCATTAAAAAACATTTGTTTGATAAATTTGCATGTTACAACAAGGCAAAAGAGATTGCCAAAGATACGATCGAAAAAGAAGAGTTACAGGCAGAGGTTTGGTTGAGTAATGTATATACGACATTTTCACGAATGTTGTGGGCTGACGTGCATACTGATAATGTGCAGGCAATAGAGGTTGAAAGCTATGTTTGATAGCGCATTAGCTCAGGTTAATACTAAACTTGGGCGCCTGCTATTTTTATTTAACCATATTCCCTTGTTCCCTCAGAGTATTAGCACGACTGAATTATATAAAAAAATGTGTGAATACGGCGCGGAGATCACTAAAAAAACGTGTGAACGTGATCTGGAGTTTTTGCAGGACTTAAATGCACTTCTGATCACCAAAAAGGGACGTGCTAATCATTATTCATGGGATCGCAACGCGAGCTTTCTTAATTTTTCACGCTTCTCACAAGATGTATCGCTTTATTTGCTGTTTGCAGATTCACACTTGCGCTATTTAACACCGGTGAATGTTAACCAGAAGATTGTCCCAGTTATCGAGCATGCACATAAAACATTAAAGAAAAGTCAGTATCAAACAAGTCGTTCATGGATTGATAAATTTGCGATGACCTCTCGCAGTGCGGTTCTCAAAGCAGCAGCGATTAATGAGCAGGTTTTTGGTAAGTTAACGGAGGCGATTTATCATGAACGACGCATCAAATTAGATTATGTTAAGCGCGGCAAAAGTGTTGTTGATAGCTATGAAGGCATGCCGTTAGGTTTATCACTAAAAGATCATGCAATGTATTTATGGTTGCAAAAAGAAGATGATAATGCAGGTAGTCGGCGTTCGTTACATGTGCAACGGATTCAGCAAATAGAGGTGTTGGATGAGCCGTTTATTTATCCCAAGGATTTTAATTTGCATCATGCAGTCGAGCAAGGCATTGAGTATTTGAGCGAAAAACCTGAGAAAGTAGTTCTTAGAGCTTATCGCAATAAGCGCTATGACACAGGGCTGCATTTTGAGGAGAATAAACTCGCTGATGATCAAGAGATTACTCATCATCCGGAGTATACTGAGATTAGCGCAACACTAAAGGTTAGTGGTGAATTTGTCTGGTGGGTGCTAGGGTTTGGCGCGCATCTTGAGGTGATTGAGCCACAGGTGTTACGTGAGAGTATTGCTCAGCATTTAAAGCAAATGCAAATGAGATATTTCTAAATTTACTGGAGTTATGCATTTTTGAAAAAAAAACTATGATTTTATAACACCCCGTCAGCCTACGGCTGCCACCCCTCTTGTAAAGAGGGGAATTAGGCAATGGTGATTTTATATTCCCCTCTTTACAAGAGGGGTGCCAATCGCCGAGGCGATGTTAGCGCTTGTCCTTGTTGATCACTATTTGCAGCACAAAGCGCAGAATTTATAAATTTTATTTCCCAATACAAAAACTACTAAATATCTCACCCAAAAGATCATCGGCGCTAAACTCACCAGTAATCGAAGAAAGCTGCTTTTGGGCAAGACTCAACTCTTCAGCTAATAGCTCACCATCTTTATGCATCAAGTGACTAAATGCCATCTCTAGGTGATCCTGTGCTTTAGTTAAGGCATTAATATGACGTTTTCTCGCGGTAAATACGCCTTCAGTGGTTTGCTCATAGCCAATGGCTTTAAGTAGATAATCACGCAGCTTATTGATGCCAATATCATGCTTGGCAGAGATATATAGGTGATTGTCATGATTCTCGCTGTTGTTATTAGTTAGATCCACTTTATTGTAAATATAAGTAATCGGGATATGTGATGGAATATGCGTGAAAAACTCAGGGGCAAGCTCGGTGATTTTTTTATCCTTGGTGTCGTTAATATCAGCGACTAATAAGATATGATCTGCTTTTTTAATTGCCTCTAGCGCGCGTCTTACACCTTCGGTTTCAATCACATCATTGCTAACTCTAAGCCCTGCAGTATCAATAATATGCACAGGAATGCCATTGATTTGGATATATTCGCGTAAGGTATCACGCGTGGTACCCTCAATGTCAGTAACAATTGCACTTTCTTTGCCTGCTAAAGCATTTAACAGGCTTGATTTCCCTGCATTTGGTTTGCCGGCAATAACGATCTCAACGCCTTCGCGTAATAATGCCCCTTGTTTGGAGTTGTGCAGTACTGAATCAACATTATGCTGTACGTGTAGTAATTGCATTTTGATATGTTCATCAGCCAAAAAGTCGATTTCCTCTTCAGGAAAGTCAATCGCCGCTTCAACGTGAATGCGTAGATGAATTAGCGATTCAACCAAAGTATCAATATGTTGAGAGAAGTCCCCTTGCAATGAGCGCATGGCTGATTTAGCAGCTTGTTCAGATGACGCATCAATCATATCGGCAATGGCTTCAGCTTGGGCTAAGTCAATTTTGTCATTAAGATAAGCGCGTTCGGTAAACTCGCCAGGTTTGGCAAGGCGCGCACCGTGTTCAATAGCGGTTTGTAAAATAAGGTTTAATCCCACAGGTCCGCCATGGGCTTGCAGTTCAACAACATCCTCACCCGTATAGGAATGAGGTGCCTTGAAATACAGTGCAATGCCTTGGTCTAATGTTTCATTATTGACGTCTTTAAATGGCAGAAAATGGGCATGTCTCTCCTTAAGAGGTGTTTGCGTAATTTTATGCGCAATGGCATAGGCGTCTTTGCCGGAAATGCGAATAATGCCCACGCCACCCTTTCCAGGGGCTGTGGCAATTGCGGCAATTGTGTCAGAATTGATAAGCATTTTAAGGTTAAGTACATAATGTAAATATGCAGGTTAGGATAGCGGATTTTATATCCATCGGAAATCATTTTTGTTATCAACTAAGTTTTTACCGTACCCTGAGCACAGTCAAAGGGTGATGTAAGGGCAATCAATGGCTTCGACTAACGCTCAGCCAACGTTTAGATTAAAAGGTCATTGGCTAAAAAATCAAGCTGCGCTTTAGGTGTTGTTAGTTTATTAAAGTATTGACGTGCCTTAGTTAGATCAAACTCTGGAACTTGCTCAAAGTACCAAGTAATATGTTTGCGCGCAAAACGCACACCCATGTAATCACCATAAAAGCTATGCATGGCTTTGACATGTTCAATGATGGTATCTAATTTTTGTGTGAAGTCAGGTGCTGGCTGGTAGCTACCAGTTTGCAAAAAATCATTGATTTGCTGAAATAGCCAAGGATTGCCATGCGCGCCTCTGCCAATCATCAGAGCATCAGCTTGGGTGGAATCAAGCACCTCTTTGGCTTTTTCAGGTGTGGTGATATCACCATTAGCAATGACGGGTATATGAATGCATTGTTTAATTTCAGCAATAAGGTCATATTCGGCGTTGCCAGTATATTTCTGATCGCGCGTACGTCCATGAATGGTAAGCGCTTGAATGCCTGCATTCTCTGCAATTTGTGCAATCTTTAAGGCGTTTTTATTATCTTTGCTCCAACCAGTGCGGATTTTTAAGGTCACAGGGACATTCACAGCATTCACTACGGCACAGAGAATCTCGTCGACTAATTGCTCATTTTGCATCAGTGCAGAACCTGCTAATTTATTGCAGACTTTTTTAGCCGGACAACCCATATTGATATCGATAATATCGGCACCTTTTTCAACATTGAAAACAGCTGACTCAGCAAGCATGATAGGATCCCCGCCAGCGATTTGAATAATCTTGGGGGCGACCTCATCACTATGATCAATACGGCGCTGTGTTTTGGTTGTTTCATATAGATGCTTGTGTGACCAAACCATCTCTGATACGACCCAGCCTGCGCCATGTGTTTTACACAGCTTACGAAATGGCAAGTCAGTCACCCCTGCCATTGGTGCTAAGAATAAAATATTATCTGAGTGAAATTGACCTATTTTCATGCTTTTTTATGGTTTGCGAATGCCTGATATTAATGTCCATTCATCTTTGAAGGTGGGCTCATTTAATATGAAATAAGGTGAGAATGCCTTGATAATATCATCCACTTGCTCTTGTAAAATACCCGATAAAGCAAGCTTGCCATGTGGTTTGATGAAGTTAGCAATAATCTCTTTAAGATCAATCAAGATGCCTGCAAGAATATTGGCAATTAAAATATCCGCTTTGACTGACTTAGGTGCTTCATCGGGTAAGTGGGCAGTAAAATTGGTATTAATACCATTTTTCTCAGCATTAGCGTGAGTGGCTAAAATTGCTTGTGGATCATTGTCAATGGCAATGACGTCATGCGCGCCTAGCTTCTTGGCAGCAACCGCCAAAATGCCAGAACCACAGCCTAGATCGATTACATGATCTTTGGCAGTGACATGCTGCTCAAGCCATTGAAGGCACAAAGCAGTTGTTTGATGTGTACCTGTACCAAAGGCAAGTCCTGGATCAAGGAGGATATTTACCTGATCATCACTGTGGATCTCTGGTGTGCACCAGCTTGGATAAATCCATAAGCGGCGTCCAAACTGCATCGGTTTGAAGTCATCCATCCACGTACGTGTCCAATCTTGATCAGCAAACTCACGTGTATGAATGTCACCAATAATATTGGGTTTTAATGCACTTTCATCAATTGATGTGGCAATATCAGATAGCTGATATTCTTCAGTAAAAAGTGCAACTAAAACCACTTCATCCCATAAAGGATTTTCGCCAGCTTTTGGCTCAAGGATTGGTTGATCTTTAGCATCTTGATAAGTAACAGAACAAGCGCCTTGCATTAGAAGGTAGTCCTCTAATGCTTCAAGGTTAGCCTTAAGACAAGTAAGGGATAATTCTTTCCACAACATGGGGTTACGCTTTATCACGCTCGAGCATTTTCTCAAGATAGTGGATATTGGTGCCACCATTTTGGAAGTCGCGCTCAGCAAGAATTTTATGATGCAATGGAATATTCGTTTTAATGCCGCTTATAATCATCTCTTCAAGCGCGCTTTGCATACGTTGAATAGCGATATCACGTGTGCGAGCATGGACGATGACTTTAGCAATCATTGAGTCATAATTAGGTGGCACGAAGTATTGAGAATATATGTGTGAATCAACACGCACACCAGGACCACCTGGTGCGTGATAGATATCAATCTTGCCAGGGCAAGGCATCATTTTCTCAGGGTCTTCCGCATTAATACGGCATTCAATTGCGTGTCCTGTGATCTTAATGTCTTCTTGTTTAAAGGTGAGAGTACCACCTGAAGCAATGCGAATTTGCTCCTTGATTAAATCGATATTGGTGATCGATTCAGTCACTGGGTGTTCAACCTGAATACGTGTGTTCATCTCAATGAAGTAGAATTCACCATTTTCGTATAAGAACTCAAAAGTTCCAGCGCCACGGTATTTAAGCATTTTACAAGCATCAACACAGCGTTTGCCGATCTCAGCACGTTGCTCGTCAGTAAGACCGACAGCCGGTGCCTCTTCAATGACTTTTTGATGACGACGTTGTGTTGAACAATCGCGTTCAAATAAATGAATAGCATTGCCTTCACCATCACCAAAGACTTGAATTTCAATATGACGTGGGTTTTCAAGGAATTTCTCCATATAAACCATGTCATTATTAAATGCCATCTTCGCTTCAGCTTGTGTCATTTCGATGAACTTTAGCAAGTCTTCTTTTTTGCGTACAACACGCATACCACGACCGCCACCACCACCAGCGGCTTTGATCATGATCGGATAACCAATGCTATCCGCCATCGCTAGATTTTTTTGTGGATCTTTGCTAATTGGACCGTTAGAACCAGGCACACATGGCACCCCTGCTTCTTTCATCGCTTTAATTGCGGCAACTTTATCCCCCATCACACGAATGCTCTCCGCTCTGGGACCAACAAAAATAAAACCACTAGATTCAACGGCATCGGCAAAGTCAGCATTTTCGGATAAAAAGCCATAACCTGGGTGAATCGCATCAGCGCCAGAGACTTCAGCGGCAGCAATAATTGCAGGAATATGCAAATAGCTGTTTGTAGGGCTCGCAGGTCCAATACAAATGGTCTCATCCGCGAGTTTTACGTGCATCAAATCGCGATCAACTGTCGAGTGAACCGCGACGGTTTTAATGCCTAATTCACGGCATGCGCGAAGGATTCTAAGCGCAATTTCACCGCGATTTGCAATTAAGAGTTTTTTAATCATATCAAGCCTGTTAAAAACTGTTTTTATATCTATACAATGAAAATTGGCTTAGCCAATAATGAAAAGTGGCTGGTCGTATTCAACGGGTGAACCATCTTCAACAAGGATCTTAAGTAATGTGCCGGAGTGATCGGCTTCGATTTGATTCATGATCTTCATTGCTTCAATAATACATAAGGTATCACCTGCTTTAACGGCTTGACCTTCGGTAACGAAAGAGGCCGCACCTGGTGAAGGTGATTGATAGAAAGTACCAACCATCGGAGACTTAACTTGTTTGCCTTGTGGTAGGCTGTCAGCAGGCTTTGCTGCATGTTGCGCTTGTGGTTCAGCAGCAACAGGCTGTTGTGGCATAGCAGCAGGGGCGTGATGAATAAATTGCTGTGGAGCTAAAGCATGCACAGGTTGAGGGTGGATGCCGGTAATGCGAATGGAAGTTTCGCCTTCTTTGATTTCAATTTCGTTAACATTTGACTTTTCAATCAATGCGATCAGTTGTTCAATCTTTTGAATATCCATCTGTTTTAATTAACCTTTGTTTAGATTTAACTATTGTTTAACTCATTCCAACCAGACATTGTTGCGGCAAACGATCAAAATGTCACGTGTTGTTTTCGCTTTTTAGGCGTGGGTTATATCTCATTATTATTTGGTAAACCGTTATATGCAGTTGTGTTGACAATAATCAATCGCCGCGTGCATTGCCAGTTCATAGCTTTTAGCACCCATGCCTGAAACGATGCCGTAAGCAATGTCAGAAAGGTATGAATGGTGGCGGAAAAGCTCGCGTTTATCAGGGTTTGATAAGTGTGTTTCAATAAAAGGGATATTGATGGCAAGAAGTGCATCACGGATGGCAACACTGGTATGTGTATAAGCTGCTGGATTAATAATAATAAAGTCATAATGACCTTGAGCTTGCTGCAATTGATCAACAATCGCGCCTTCATGGTTTGACTGAAAGCAGCTGCAATGCATTTTTTTTGACTCGGCAAGCTCGATAAGCTTGTTATTTACATTGTCTAATGTTGCAGTGCCGTAAATATCCGTCTCGCGTTGACCTAGTAAGTTTAAACTAGGTCCATGAATAACCAGTATTTTTGCCATTTATTCGATCTCCTTAATTAAATTAATTGCATCGACCTGATGAATCTCTTGTGTATCAATACAGTAAGCGCTTAATTTGCCACCCCACACACAACCCGTGTCAATTGCAATACAACGTGGATTGTTGCTTATGCCATTTAGTGCTGCCCAATGTCCAAAAACGAGTGTATATTTAGCGTCAATTTTGGCATTAGGAATGTTAAACCATGCATCAAGGTGATCAGGTTTATTATTAAGCTCACCTTTGAAAGAAAAATCCAAGCGACCATTTTGATCACATAAGCGCATGCGTGTGAAATAGTTAGCAATGCAGCGCCAACGGTTAACAGCTTCTAAATTATCTTGCCAAAGATCGGGTTCATTGCCAAATAAGTTACTCATAAAAAGTTGAAAGCACATATTGGTTTGTAGTACAAACTCAAGCTCTAACCCCAAGCGTTTAGCTTTTTTAAGTGACCATATTGGTGCAATACCTGCATGGGTAATTAGGTGCTTTTTATGGCTGTAAAGAAAATGCTGTTGCCGCAACCATTGGATTAATTCGTTTTTATCTTCGGCTTCTAAAATGGGGTTTAACGTGTCTTTTTTAGCAGTGGGTAAATAACCATAGGCAATGGCAAGAAGATATAAATCATGATTGCCTAAAACCACTTTGGCAGACTTACCTAAAGATTTAACAAAACGCAATACCTCAAGCGATTGCGGTCCGCGATTAACAAGATCACCGGTAAAGATCAATTTATCATTGTCAGGGTTAAACTTGATCTTTTCTATTAGCAGCATCAATTCAGTATAGCAACCTTGAACATCGCCGATCACATAACTCGCCATTTACAGTGCTCCTATGTGATTGCTTAGTTTAACAAAATCAGCAACGCTTAGATTCTCTGGGCGAAGTGTCAAATCAACGGGTAAATTATCTAGTTCGCTCGCAGGAACCAGTGGCTTGAGGTTGTTACGCAAAGTCTTGCGACGCATCTGAAAGGCTTGTTTAACGACCTTAGCAAAAAGCGTATAGTCATTGGCCATGAATGGTAATTCACTATAAGGCGTTAAGCGTAAAATGCGCGATTCGACTTTTGGTGCGGGCTTAAATGCGGTGGCAGGAACAGTGAATAATGCTTCAGATTTGAAGTGGTATTGCAGCATGACGCTTAAGCGACCATAGTTTTTTTCCGATGGAGCGGCAGCAACACGATCAACCACTTCTTTTTGCAGCATAAAATGCATGTCTTTGAAAAGCGCTGCATACTCGATTAAATGAAAAAGAATAGGTGAGGAAATATTATAGGGTAAGTTACCAATGAGCTTTATTTTTTCGCCATGATAAAAGTCATTAAAATTAACGGTTAATACATCTTGTTGGCAAATATTAAGCTTGCCATACATCGCGCAAGCAGCTTTTAACGGCAGGATCACATCTTCATCAAATTCGATAACTTGGATAGCTTTGGTGATTTGAAGAATATGGCGTGTTAATGCGCCAAGACCAGGACCAATCTCAATAACATCATCATCTTTTTTTATCCCAGATTGGTGAACGATATTGGCAATAATGCTTTCATCCTGTAAAAAATTTTGCCCTAAAGACTTTTTGGCTTTATGCATTTAATGTCTCTTGTGTTTTTATGCCTCAGGCAAATTTAAATTTTGATCAACAATCTCAACATAAGCGCTATCACGTAATGATAACATCCACGTTTTTAAGGCTTGCTGTGCATTTTCATTAAATAAAGCCATCATTGCTTGTTCTTTTTGATAATTGGCGGTGTCATCTTGTTTGCGTTTTGCAAGCACCTCGATGATTTGCCAGCCATTATTTACCTTAAAAGGCGCGCTTACTTTCTTTAGTTTAGCGGCTTTAATCGCTTGTGCTAATGCTAGCGGTTGAGCATTTAAACTAATCCAGCCCATGTCGCCACCGCTATCAGCATTATCAAGTGCATCAGAGTTTGCCTTGGCAAGGTCACTAAATGATTGGTGATTGTCAAGTGCGGTTAAAATGCGCATTAATTTAGCTTTTGCATCATTGTCGGTAATAACTGGAGAAGTGTTGATCACGATTTGTTGAACGTGATATTGTTCAACAAAGTGCTTAGCGCTATCTGGTGTTTTACTGTCGGCTAGCTCAATGATTTGAACGCTGCCATTAGCAATAAATGGTGCGCTGATTTGTCCATGTTGCAGCGCTTCAACTTCGTTTTGATAGATGCTTGGTAGTTTATTAAGTGTTTTCCAGTCAAGTGAACCACCGCTACTTGCATTGCCTGCTTGCGAGTATTTTTTAGCAGCATCGGCAAAGGTGGTTTTTTTATCTTTGATTGATTGAATAATCTCTTTCGCCTGAGCTATTACTTTTTGTTGATCTTTAGTCGTTGGGTTATCAGGTAGAGATAAGACGATATTGTTAACTAAATATTCAGTTTGATTATCACTAAAATGCTTTTTGATATACATATCAACTTCTGTTGGAGAGATATAAACCTTGTCCGCAACGGCACGTTGTTGCAGTTTGTTAATAATGAGCTGATCTTTGACCGTTTGATAATAGGTGCTGTAGTCAAGATTTGATGCTTTAAGTTTTTGTTTGAGCTGTGCTAACGTAATTCCGTTTTGCGCCGTGACTTCGGCAATTGAGTTATTAACCTCATTCTCGCTAACCGTGATGCCTTGGCGCTTTGCCATTTGTAGAGCAATAGTCTGGTTAATCAGCTGTTGCAAGACTTGGCGTTGCAGGGTGAGATTATCCGGTATTTGTGCATTAGGGTTGCTATCAAGTTGCGCTTTGGTTTTAGCAACTTCAATATTTAATTGATCTAAGGTGATCGCCTGATCATTGACGATGGCAACAATCTCATTGATTAAATGTTTGCCTTTGATGGTGGTGTTTTGCGTGTGTGTGACACCTGGTTTTTGCAATAGGGCAGGAGGTGTATCAGCAAATGCCAAAGAACTGAGAATAAGGGTGCTAGCAAGCGTTATAAATTTAGTGCGTAAGTGCATGAGAAAGTCAACTAAAGCTTAGTAATGCCGAGCATTATATACCCATAGCCAAGTGTTGAATAGTCTTTCTCAGCGTTAGTTAAACCCACTATTTGCTGTGTAGCCTGGAATCATGGTCAGAAGCTCATCAAGTGAGCTTTCACTACTGCCGCCTAAGCCTTTTAATTCAAACTGAACAATAAAGGCATTGGTCAGTGGTCCTGTAATGTTGGTTGGATTGTTTGGGTCACTTGATGAGTTAACATAGCGTTGTGCTAAGAAGCGCACCGCCCAACTGCAGGCATCGTATTGAATGCCAGCAAACATATTGGTCGTGTGTCTTGAGTTAAACGCGTAACTCCAAAGACCGGTGACTGACCAATGTGGTGTCAAGCGCCAAATGCTTGAAACAGTCACTTGTGATAATGGGTCAGGTAAGGTGCCCGCTTGAATTTGCGCAGGGGTTAAAGCTGCGTAGTTATTTTTGACATTTTGATATGCCACATTAAAGATGTGGTTATTATCAGGCATGTATTGGACTTGATAAGTCTGTGAATCAACATTGTTGTTGATTGGATTGTAAGTGCCTGAAGTCATCAGTTGCCAATGTGGCAAAAAGCGATAATTAAAAAATGCCGCAACATCTGATGTGGTACTGTCATGGAAAGGTACGTATGAGTTAGCGCAACCAGCGTTTGTGCCAGAGCATAACGATACTTTACGATCAGCAAAATAAAGAATCTGCCCAATACCGGCGCTTAGTACGCTCATTCCTGTATCTTGATCATTGACCGAGGTTTCCAGTGCGTAAGAAACTTGATTGGCATTATTAATGCGGTCAATTCCAGTAAAGACATTGGTCTGGAATAAAGATGCGTAACTAAAATTACTCAATGAGGTATCAAACAACGGGATGTTGCTTTGATTTTGATATGGGATGTACGTATAGAATAGCCGTGGTTCTAGTGTTTGTGTGTAGTTGTGATCATTAAAGCTGAATTTGCGATCAAAATATAAACCAGTGTCAATGTTAATAATGGGTAAACTTCTAATGATATTTTGCTCAGGATATTGGTTTTGACTGAAGTTAGTAGTACTTGTTGCCGTTACCGCACTTCTATTTTGCAAGGTATATGCAGTTTCAGACAGTGTGAGTGATGGCGTAAAAAAGCCCCAGCTTTTCTGGAAAGGGAAACTGACTTTAGGTGCGCTATAATAACGTTGACCCTCAACTTGCGATACCCCGTTTAATCCAGGTTTTGCAAAGTAGGTGAACTGGTTATCCCAATTAAAGTCCATGTGCGGCAAGAGTCCTGGGTATGCGGCGTTGGCATTGATTTGCGGCAAGGTTGAATAAGGGCGGTTTGCCAGAAACATCGTATCATCAATGACGTCATAGGATTGCACAGTAGTATTGAAATTCCAGTGTGGATCGTTGTAACTGACCGACGCTTGGCGATCAAGTAAGGTTTTTGTTGAAAGGCCTATATTGTCACTATCAGAGTCGTTGTAGAAGTCTTTGTCACCAATATATTGATAATTGATATAGCTTGACCAGTTTCTGCCATACTGACCATTGTCAGTAAAAGAAAGTGCCTTACGATTAGTGTTGTTACGCCGATCATGTGGCATATATTGAAGGTCGAGATTGCCACTTTGAGTTTCGGTTAGATAACGAAAGTTACCATCCATTAAAATACCACGATGATTATAAATGGTTGGTGTTAACAGCAAATCGTAGTTGGGTGCCATATTCCAATAAAAAGGAGTCGATAAATAATAGCCGGAGTTGCTATTGTAGCCCGCTGTGGGATACAAGAAGCCAGTGCGTCGACGATTGTCAATCGGGAAGGTCATATATGGCCAATATAAAATGGGTACATCCTTAACATAGAATAAGGTGTTGTAAGCAGTGCCAAGCCCTGATTCTCGATCAAGGTCAATCGTTGTCGCACTCAACATCCAGTCATTGCCGTAGGGACTATCTGTGGCGTAGGTTGCTTTTTTTAGCGTGTAATCTGTTTTGCTCTTTTGAATAATTTGGTTAGCATGACCATGGGCGTAACCTGTGAAATTACTCGCTTTGTTATCAATTTCGTCAGAGGTTAAATTCGCCATTGACCCGCCAGGCTTTTGGCGTACGCGAATTAGGTAGTAGGTGTCATCAAGTGTTGCCGTGTTGGTGCTAATATTGGCTTGCCCTTGTGAGCCAATCGCAAGTTGCCCTGGTTGGCTTAAGTTAACATTACCAGTTAAGTCAATCTGATCAATCTTTTTGTCTTTGTTTTGTTTTAAAACAGCCTTGTCAGCAGCAAGGTATTGATTGCCTTTGTTTACTTCAACTGCACCTTCCGCAGTAATGGTGCCGCTTCTGGCATATTGATATTGCTGGGCGTTGATTTTGGCTTCATTTGAAGGATTCTTGTTAATCGGTGCTTGATAGTAGTAACCGCCGCAAATGTTATTGGGATCATTGGTTGGCACCCATCCTAAGGCATCAGCGATAATTTGTTTTTTCTCTTTTGGTAACACACCTTTTTTAAATAAGTCTGCATTATTACTGTTAATCTCAACACATTGCCATGTGTCACCGTTAGCACTGCATTGCCAAGATTTTTGCAAAGGATTTTCAATGGTAATCTTGCTAAGACCAATGCCTGGAATGGCGCAAAGCATTGCCAAAGGCAAAATTTTTCGGTGTAAGTTCATGAATTTGTTCATTGAATAAAAAATATCCTTTTGCCTGTTTGCTAGGAATTCTAGGTTTCATCAAACCAAAACTACTGCTATTCTATCGCGTTGTTGTTAGATTTCTAGGAAAAAGTCGTGCAATCTAGGTTTTTACAAATTATCGAATGGCTAAAAACGCTGTTTCCCAACACGGAGCCAACCTTGGTGCCAATTGTTGGTGATGCCAGTTTCCGTCAGTATTATCGCGTTAATCTTGACAATAAAAGTTATGTTGTGATGGATGCACCATTGGATCGCGAGAAGCCTGATGTGTTTTTTAGGGTTACGCGCCTTTTGCGTTACTTTAATTTACAAACACCAGAATGCTATGCCTATGACCAAGAAAGCGGTTTTTTATTGCTAGATGATTTTGGCGATACTCAACTTTACCATGCAGTGCATGCTGAAAAAAATATTAAGCAATATGAACAGGTGTTGGCGTTGATTCCAAAGTTTTGGCAGATTGATAAAGCACTTTTCCCTAATTATGAAAAAACAAAATTTGCCTCTGAACTTGACGTGATGAAGCTCTGGTTTTGGCAATGGTTGGGACTTGATGCAGAGACCTTGCATATATTGGAGGCGCCTTATCATCAATTGCAGTCGCTTCTTGTTGCTAACGCACTTGAGCAACCCCATGTGTTTGTGTTTAGAGATTTCCATAGTAAAAATATGATGTGCCTACCGGAGCAAACACTAGGGCTAATCGATTTTCAAGATGCAGTGAATGGTCCGATTACCTATGATTTGGTATCGGTATTAAAAGATTGTTATTTAACCCTGCCAAAGTTGTTTGTCGATCAAGGTGTAAGCTCATGTTATCACAGGGCGCAAGCGCAAGGCTTGTTAAATCAGGAAATTACCTTGGATAAGTTTAGATACTGGTTTGATCTCATGGGATTGCAGCGACACTTAAAATGTTTGGGAATTTTTACGCGGCAAGATATTCAAAACAAACGTAAAAATTATCTCTGTTATTTGCCGCGCGTGATGCAGTATGTTGACGAGGTATTATCTAAGCACAAAGAACTGACATCTTTTAATGATAATTGGCAGCGGTTGGTCATGCCAGCCTACGAGTCAAAAATTAAAGCGCTTAAAGATAAGCCTGTCCCTGTTAAATTTGATACCATTGGTAGTGTATTTGAAAATCAGTAGAGAGTAAGATTATGTCGGCACGTTATGTTCATTTGAAACTGCACAGCGAGTACTCGTTGATGGATAGCATTATCCGCATTAAGCCATTGCTTGAGGAATGTGTTAAGCGCGAGTTGGCAGCGGTTGCGTTAACTGATATGTGCAATATGTTTGCCGCAGTGAAGTTTTATAAGGCGGCACTTGCCAGTGGCGTTAAACCAATATTTGGCAGTGAAATTTGGGTTGAGGTTGATGGTGCGCATTATCCGTTAACGTTAATTGCTAAAGATAATCAAGGCTATCAAGTCATTGTTGATTTGATTTCACACGCTTATCTTTATGCCAATAGAGTCAATGGCATTCCGGTGTTGCCAAAAAGCACACTAGCAAGCTTTGATTTCACACATGTTTTTGTATTAAGCGGTGGGGTTAAAGGTGAAATTGCGCAGAGTTATTTCGCGCAAAAAGATGCTGAAGCAGAAAGTATTTTAGAGGCATATCTTAAAATCATCCCCAAAGAAAACTTTTTTATTGAGCTTCAGCGCATTGGTCATGACGGCGAAGAAGATTATATTCAAAAGGCGATTACTTTAGCGCAAGATCATCAGGTGGCAGTAGTGGCAACCAACGATGTACGTTTCTTAAATGAAGATGAATACTCGGATCACGAGGTGCGTGTGGGAATTTACCAAGGTTATACCTTGTTAGATCAAGCGCGTAAAAGTCAATACACGCCTAAGCAATACTTGCGCTCAGCCGATGAGATGTGCGAGCTATTTGCGGATATCCCGCAAAGTTTAAGCAATAGTGTATATATCGCACAAAATGCCAATGTCACGTTTCATTTAGGTGATGCGGTGTTGCCGCGTTTTGATATCCCAGAAGGCATGACTGAAGCGGAATATTTTGCCGAGGTGTCTTTTAAAGGATTGGATGAGCGCTTTGATTTCATTTTGATGGGCAAAAATGACGAAGATAGACCCGCCATTATCGAAAGTTATAAAGCACGCTTGCAAGTTGAGATTGATGTAATTTGTCAGATGGGGTTCCCGGGGTATTTTCTGATCGTTGCAGATTTTATTCAATGGTCAAAAGACCATGATATTCCTGTGGGACCAGGGCGAGGTTCAGGTGCTGGATCTTTGGTTGCTTATGCGCTTAAGATTACTGATATTGATCCGATTCCTTATGGTTTGCTGTTTGAGCGTTTTCTAAATCCAGAACGGGTGTCGATGCCTGATTTTGATATTGATTTTTGTATGGATGGTCGTGATCGCGTGATTGAGTATGTTGCGCAAAAATATGGTAGTGAGAGCGTTTCACAAATCATTACCTATGGATCGATGGCAGCCAAAGCCGTAGTGCGCGATGTTGGGCGTGTGCTTGGACAGCCTTATGGTTTTGTTGATAAGATTGCTAAGTTAATTCCCAATGATCTTGGTATTAAGCTTAAGGAGGCTTGTGCACCTGAAACGCCATTGCATGATTTATGCCAACAAGATGAAGCGGCAGATGAGATTATTAAGATTGCGCTAAAGCTTGAGGGTTTGACACGCAGTGTCGGAAAGCATGCGGCAGGGGTTGTGATATCACCTTCTAAGGTGACAGATTTCTCGCCGGTCTATTGTGAAGAAGGGACTAAGCAGCTGGTCACGCAGTTTGATAAAAAAGACGTTGAAGAGGTTGGCTTGGTTAAGTTTGACTTTTTGGGTTTAAGAAATTTAACCATCATTGATAATGCTTTAAAAATTGTTAATAAACAAAGACGCTTACAAAATGAGTCTGTGCTTGATATCGCGCTGATTCCAATGACCGATAAAAAAACCTTTCAGCTTTTGCAAAATGGTGAAACCACTGGTGTGTTTCAATTGGAGTCACGCGGTATGAAGGAGTTGATCAAACGTCTAAGACCGGATTGCTTTGAAGATATTATCGCTTTGGTGGCGCTGTATCGCCCTGGACCTCTAGGCTCGGGCATGGTAGATGACTTTGTCAATCGTAAGCACGGCAGACAAGAAGTAAGCTATCCGCATCCTGATTTGAAAGATGTATTGGAAGAGACCTATGGCACGATTTTATATCAAGAGCAAGTGATGCAGATCGCGCAGATTCTAGCGAATTACTCGTTAGGAGGTGCAGATTTATTGCGTCGGGCGATGGGTAAAAAGATCCTCGAAGAGATGGCAAAGCAGCGTGAGACTTTTGAGCAAGGAGCATCTGAAAATGGCATTGACGCCAAGCTTGCAAGCTCAATCTTTGACTTGATGGAAGAGTTCGCAAAATATGGCTTTAATAAATCGCATTCTGCGGCATATGCTTTGGTTTCTTATCAAACTGCCTTTTTAAAGGCGCATTATCCAGAAGCCTTTATGGCAGCGGTATTATCGTCGGATATGGATAATACGGATAAGGTGGTGAACTTCATTTCAGAATGCCAAAAGATGCGATTAAAGCTCATTTTGCCACACATCAATGTCAGTGATTATTATTTTACCGTCAATCAACAGACGGAGCTTGTCTATGGTCTTGGTGCAATCAAAGGTGTTGGTCTTGCAGCAATTGAAGGGATTTTGGCGGAACGCCAACAAAATGGGGTATTTAAAGATTTGTATGATTTTTGCGCGCGTGTTGATACGCGTAAAGCCAATAAACGTGTTTGTGAGGCGCTTATTTACGCAGGTGCAATGGATGGCTTTGCTGAAAACAGGCAAACACTTATTGCAACGATTGAAGATGCAATGAAGGCGGCTGAGCAAAAAAGCCAGATGCAAAATAGCGGGCAGCTTGATTTATTCGGTTTTAGCGAACCTGAGTCATCAAATGACACAGCGCGCGATATATCACATATCAATGTGCCAAGCTGGAGTACTAAGGATAAGTTGATTTTTGAGAAATCAGTGTTGGGCATGTTCTTATCAGGGCATATTATCGATGAAGATAGAATGTGGCTTAACCACTTTAAAGTGCAATCATTAAGTCGCATTACTGCAACAACGCGTAAAGAGTCCATTTTGCTTGCGGGTGTTGTCGTAGCGATGGCGCAACGTAAAACCAAATCAGGAAAACTGATGGGAGTTTTGCAGATTGATGATGGTTGTGAGCGCTTGGAATTGGTGATTTTTAGTGAATTATATGACGCGGTCAAGCATTTGATCTCTGTTGATGAAACCGTCATTGTTGAGGGTGAGGCAAGTATTGATGCCTACAATGATCAGCTGCGAATTAATGCATTATCAATTGAACCGATCGCTAAGTATGTCGATAGAAATATTAAGTCATTGAAGTTGTCTTTTTCACAACAACAAATAGCAACAGTGCAGACCCTGCTTACAGAGTTAGTGACGTCATCTAATGACGCGGAGCTTAAAGGTATTGAGCTGTATATACAATCTGATGATTACGATGTCACGCTTTCTGCACAAAGGATGCTGCTTGATGCTTATCTTTTGGGGGCGCAGGCAAAAACCTTAAGAGAAA
>JAQCCA010000236.1 GCA_027621155.1 Pseudomonadota bacterium
GCAAGAAATTCTGTAAAATGGTTTATGATGGGTATATCATGTACTACCAATTTAGGCCTATAAAAAATAGTAAAGCAGAAAAAGTAAGAAAAGTAGAAAACAGGAACCTATGCTATGGCACAAATTATTGACGGCAAAAAAAAAGCGCAAGAAATCAGACTAAAAATCAAATCACAAGTTGATCAACTAAAAGAGCAAAACAAACGTATCCCAGGGCTTGCGGTAATTATTGTTGGCAATAACCCTGCCTCGCAAATTTATGTCAACAACAAACGTAAAGCCTGCGAAGAAGTTGGCTTCTTATCCTTAAATTATGATCTTAATGAAGACCTTAGTAACGATGAGTTACTCAACCTCATTAATAAACTCAATAATGATCCAACGATTGATGGCATATTGGTGCAATTGCCACTGCCTGGGCACATCAATGCCGAGAAAGTACTTGAAGCCATTCGCCCTGATAAAGATGTTGATGGCTTTCATCCTTATAATATTGGCAAATTGATGCAGCGCAATCCACTGTTGCGCCCCTGCACGCCCAAAGGGGTGATGGCATTACTTGAATCGGTGATTGATAATTTCAAAGGCAAACACGCAGTTATCGTTGGCGCTTCAAATATCGTTGGGCGCCCGATGTTAATGGAGCTTTTATTAGCGGGTTCGACGGTCACTACATGTCATCGTTTTACCAACGATCTAGCTGAGCACTTATCACGCGCTGATATTGTAGTTGCCGCCGTTGGCAAACCGCACTTTATCAACGGGTCTTGGCTAAAAAAAGGCGCTGTGGTCATTGATGTTGGTATGAATCGATTGGATGATGGCAGTATTGTTGGGGATGTTGATTTTGACAGTGCCTTGGAAAATGCCGCTTTTATCACCCCAGTCCCGGGTGGTGTTGGACCTATGACCATTGCCACTTTATTAGAAAATACGTTATTCGCTTGTGAGTATTTACATAGCAAGGCATAATGTTTCGCGAGAAGTTTGGAGCGAACATACATGAAGCTTATTAAAAATCATCTTTCAATTTGGGTCGGTGCCATCATTGCCCTATTGGCTATTATTCTAGGCACAACGGCACTTTATCATAATAATGCACATGCTATTATCAGCAGCAAATTAGAAAATACAGCTAACGTGAGTAATGATAAGCCCGAAAAAGCTAAAGACACCTCAGATAATGAGCCTATCAATTACACGCGACTAAGTCCAAAGGCTGCCTATGATAAAGGGGTTGAATATAGTAAAGAAATCAGCAAATCAGGTGGCAACAATATCGATAAAGCAGTTGACTATATTCAATACTCAGCGGCTACTGGTTATGCTGAAGCGCAATTTAAGCTTGGATTAATGTATTTTCAAGGATTAGGCGTGCAATCAAACCCTGCTGTTGGCTTTTACTGGATTGAAAAAGCGGCTAAGAACGACTATGCCGAAGCTCAAATTTATTTGGCGTATATGTATAAGAAGGGCATTGGTGTATCAACCAACCTCTTTAAATCAAACTACTGGTTACGCCAAGCACGCGCTAACGGCATTGATCTGAGTTTAGATGCATTACCATTTTTCTAAGCGCTTAAGCTATTGGCAGTTTGTAAATTTTTTGTAAATATTTACAAAAACACCTTTTCATAATGCAAAAAACCTAGTATAGTGGCGCTCTCTTTCGACGGGTCGCTAGCATCAACTTCCTCCCTCCTCCCTCCTTGAATAGATCTAGTGGTTCGTCGATTGTTTGTTTTCCCTTCTTAGTGCTCTCTTGTCGCCAAGAATTGAATATCTGGATTGCGCTCTTGTGCCATCTGCAGATTAACACGCGTCGTTGCCAAGTAAGTCAAATGATCACCACCATCTAATGCCAAGTTATCTGCATATTTATTTTTAAATTGCTCAAGTTTTTTCTTGTCATTTGCCTCTATCCAACGCGATGCGACAACATTGACCTGCTCATAACTGCATTTAACACTATATTCGTTTTCCAAACGATGCGCAACAACATCAAACTGTAGTACACCAATCGCGCCAAGAATCAGATCATTATTATTCAGCGGTCTAAAGACTTGAGTTGCACCTTCTTCAGATAATTGAATCAAACCTTTTAAAAGCGCTTTCATTTTCAATGGGTCGTTTAAACGCACACGTCGAAATAACTCAGGCGCGAAGTTAGGAATACCCGTGAATTTAAGTATTTCGCCTTGCGTGAATGTATCACCAATTTGAATCGTGCCATGATTATGCAAGCCAATAATATCCCCTGGATAGGCTTCCTCTAGGGATTCACGCTCACCAGCGACAAAAGTTAATGCATTAGAGATTTGCACCTGCTTATTAATACGCACATGCTGCAATTTCATGCCTTTTGTATATTTTCCCGAACAAATTCTAAAAAATGCCATACGATCACGATGTTGTGGATCCATATTCGCTTGGATTTTAAAAACAAAGCCGGTTAATGGTTCTTCATCTGCCTCTACTTCACGCACATCAGTCGTTCTTGGGGTTGGTGATGGCGCACATTCTGTAAAGGTGTCTAGCATCTCTTTAATACCAAAGTTACTCAATGCCGTACCAAAAAACACAGGGGTCAACTCACCACGACGATATTTCTCAAGATCAAACTCGTGACTTGCCCCTTTGACAAGCTCAACCTGTTCTCTTAGCTCATCTGCCAAATATCCAATCTTGTCATCTAGTTCGCTATTATTAAGTCCTTTGATTACTTTATAGTTATGAATATGGTGACCGTGCCCTGTTTCAAATAGGATCACTTCATCATTATATAGGTGATAAACCCCTTTAAGCTCTTTACCTGAGGCAATTGGCCAAGTCATCGGTGCGCATTGAATATTAAGAACATCTTCAACTTCATCCATCAACTCCATTGGGTCGCGTGTATCACGATCAAACTTATTGATAAAGGTGATGATTGGTGTTGTTCTTAAGCGGCAAACTTCCATCAGTTTAATGGTGCGCGCTTCAACCCCTTTAACGCCATCGATAACCATCAAGGCTGAGTCAACTGCGGTTAATGTGCGATAAGTATCTTCTGAGAAATCCTCATGCCCTGGAGTATCCAAAAGATTAACCACACAATCATTATAAGGAAACTGCATCACCGATGTGGTTACCGAAATACCACGTTGCTTCTCAAGCTCCATCCAATCAGACGTTGCATGACGACCTGATTTTTTACCCTTTACCGTACCTGCTAATTGAATTAGATTTCCAAATAACAACATCTTTTCGGTTAACGTAGTTTTTCCAGCATCTGGATGCGAAATAATCGCAAATGTGCGTCGCTTATTTAGCGCCTGTAGAAATTCAGACATCATTTTTCCTCAAAAAAATCAAAATTAAAAATACTTTGCCCTTGCAAAGGGCAAAGCCTACCTGTTTTACTGATAAATGTAAAAACTTTATGAAAAAATAATGCTTTAAAAACTACATTGGCAACTCGATTTTTCTTATGACTACTAACAGATAATATTCTAACTTAGCGTTTGTGTTCA
>JAQCCA010000237.1 GCA_027621155.1 Pseudomonadota bacterium
GGTGGTATTGCCTTTTCCTTCACGGGATTCAAGCTTGCAGCAGAAATGGCGGGTGAGACTAAAAATCCTAAAAAAGCCATTCCCATTGCTATTATTGGATCAATCATTGCGTGCCTGATTATTTTTCTACTGCTGCAAGCTGCTTATATCTATGCCGTTTCTGGCAGTGTTGAACATAACAACTGGCAGCATATTAGTCTTGCAGGCAGTCATGCTGACGAGTCTTTTGGACCTTTTGCAATGATCGCTAAAATGCTTGAAATTAAATGGTTGATGGTATTGATTTACATTGGCGCAATTGTTGGTCCACTTGCTGCAGGGCTAATGTATTTTGGCAGCGCCACGCGCTCTATCTTTGCCATGAGTCAAAACAACTATATTCCACAAATATTTGCCAAACTGACGCCAAAAGGCAATCCTCTTTACTGTAGTATCATTAATTTCATCGTTGGCATGCTGATGTTTGCACCACTACCTGGCTGGTCAACCATGGCAACTTTTCTGACTTCACTCGTTGCATTGACCTATATTATGGGTCCTGTTAGTGCTAGCGCTTTGCGTCTACGCATCCCTGAAGCACATCGACCATTTCGACTACCTTTTGCGCGGATTTGGAATGTTATGGCATTTTATGCCAGCACCTTAATTGTCTACTGGAGTGGCTGGAATATCGTCTCAAAAACAAGTTTTATGATTGCAATAGCCATTATTGTCTTAATGTTCTACCGGATATTCAAAAAGGATAAAAGTATCACGATCACTTGGAATTTTAAGCAATCTTACTGGCTCTGGCTTTATTTAGTGCTGTTAACTGCTGTATCTTACCTTGGCAATTATGGTGGTGGAATAGCTGTTTTTGATATGCCTGAAGCGATGATTACATTATTAATTATTTGTATTATTTGCCATCGCATTGCAGTACAATCGAGCCTACCTCGTGAATCTATCTCAAACAGTCTTAAAAACATTGAACTCGAACAGCGTAAGCTTAGAACAGTGGAACAGCATTAAGCAATTTGCACTGACCACACTAGGTATTTCTGATATATCAGCCACTGATTGCCTACTTGATCAGTATATCCCTAAATATCAAGAATGGCTTGAACAAGGTTATCATGCTGATCTTGATTACATGGTCAAGCATGGTAGCAAACGCTATACACCGCACGAGCTTGTTGCAGACACTAAAAGTGTTATTGTTGTTCGTTTAAACTACTTACCCCAAGCTTACTGCTTCAAAGGTATTCGCAAAATGCTATCAACACCAAGTGAAAATGCAGCTATTTCTGTTTATGCGCACGGTCGCGACTATCACAAGGTATTGCGCCAGAAACTAAGTAAGCTAAGTGATTTCATTCAAAGTGTTTTTCCCAAGCACAGTGCACGTGTTTTCACAGATAGCGCCCCCGTGTTAGAAAAACCACTAGCTGAAAAAGCTGGTCTTGGCTGGATCGGTAAAAATAGTAATCTCTTACACCCAGTCGATGGTTCATTTTTCTTTATTGGCTGCATCTACTCTAATCTTGACTTTAGTGCATTTGCACAATCGCCTATAACGGATCAATGTGGCAAATGCCAAGCTTGCATTAAAGCATGCCCTACCAATGCCATAGTTAACAATAAAGTCATTGATGCCAATAAATGCATCTCTTATTTAACGATTGAAAACAAAGGTGTGATTCCAATGCAATATCGTCAAGCAATTGGTAATCGCATCTATGGCTGTGATGACTGTCAACTGGTATGCCCTATTAATAAGGAAGCACCTGTAACCGCTGAGTCAGACTTTTTCGCACGCGCGCACTTAAGCAACCAAAGTTTGTTGGACCTAGCACAATGGTCAGAACAAGAGTTTTTGAAAAAAACAGAAGGATCTGCCATTCGTCGAATTGGTTATCAGGCTTGGCTAAGAAATATCTACATTGCCCTTGGTAATGCACCTTTCTCCAAAGAGATTATTATGCTGCTTGAAAAAGCCAAACAAACACATGTTAGGAATGCTTTGCTCTTAGAGCATATCAACTGGGGAATTCAGCAACAGATGACAAAAATTTAGGTTGGTTTCAGGATATCCATATCCTATTTAAATTCATCCGTGCGGGGGGGCTATCCATTTCTACCTTCATCCGTTAAGGTCGCCATCCGTTGCATGAGTGACATTATGGACAAGACAATTATCAAAATCTGTAGGATTTTAACTAAATCTTTGTGAGAAATTTGCCATTTTCATAAATTTAGCTTATATTATGATCATCAATACCACATATTGATCATTCCACATCCTCCACACCCAAGATAATCTGTAGAGTTTCTTACTATTTTACTTTATTCCTAATTACCACATATCATCATAATCTATAGTATTGATTTATTTTTAACTGCGAACCACCTTTGTAATCCCCCATAAATATGCCAAAATAAGCCACCTAACGCGATTAATGGGATATTGCTACTTATGTTTTTTAATAAAAAAACAGATCAAAATGAATTAAAAAAAATTGCTGCAACTGCCGCAATTGAATATATCAAACCGGGAATGACCGTTGGTGTTGGTACAGGTTCAACGGTTAACTTTTTTATTGATGAGCTTGTGAAAATCAAGTCCAAAATTGAGCTAACTGTCTCAAGTTCTGAGGAAAGCACTAAACGCCTCAAGGCACATGGTTTTGAAGTCGTTGATTTAAACTATCCAAATAAAGTCGATATTTATATCGACGGCGCTGACGAAGCAAACAAACATCGAGAGCTGATCAAAGGTGGCGGGGCTGCATTAACCCGCGAGAAAATTTGCCGTGTTGCCAGTGACAAATTTATTTGTATTATTGATCAAACCAAGCTAGTGCCTCAATTAGGACGCTTCCCTTTGCCGATTGAAGTTATTCCTATGGCGCGCAGCTATGTTGCCAAAGAACTAGTAAAGCTAGGCGGTCAACCGATCTATCGTGAAGGCGTAATCACTGACAATGGCAATATTATTATTGATATTCATAACCTGATGATCGATAACCCATTGAAGCTTGAACAGCAAATTAACCAAATCACCGGTGTGGTTTGTAATGGTTTATTTGCAGTTAACCCTGCCGATGTATTGCTCATAGCCAATGACAAAGGTCAAATTGATATTATTGAATAAACATAGCAATGGTCGGGACGGCGGGATTTGAACCCACGACCTTTAGCACCCCATGCTAACGCGCTACCAGGCTGCGCTACGCCCCGAGGTCAAATCTCATAATAATGAAATATTTTGAAGTAATGAAAAGCACTCCTAGAAGCGCCCTTAATGAAATAAATTATCCAGCAATTTGAACGTTTACTGCTTGTGGACCACGGCGACCATCTTCGATATCAAATGAAACGCGTTGATCATTAGCTAATGATTGTAAACCGTTTAATGCAGTTACGTGAACGAAAAGATCAGAACCACCATTGTCTGGCTTGATAAAACCAAAGCCTTTTGTTTCATTAAAAAATTTT
>JAQCCA010000238.1 GCA_027621155.1 Pseudomonadota bacterium
TTTTAGTAACGAGTCAGTTTTGGTGTCATTAACTAACGACAATCTTAAGCAGTTTTCTGTCTATGATGGCACACAAGCTTGGTGTAGTGCCAATACGTGCCCTAAATCATGCTTTAATAGTGATCAGTTATTTACAAAAAGGCAGGTTAATACATTAATGCTTGATGCTTATTCCACGAATTCTACGAAAAGTGATAACAGTTGTTATATTTATGTCAAAGGGCAGAATGTAAATGCAGGAGATAAAGCAACTGCCTTATTACAGATTGACAAGCTTGGTGCTCATGCTGATGAAAATAAAATATTTAACTTTACGGCAAGTGGTGTATTGTATGCGAGTGTGAATAGTCAAACAGCACCTTATGTTTATCAGTATGATCAAGCAGGGTGGCATGTGCTGTTTGCTGGGAAAAGCACAGGTGAGTATATGTTAAATAGCTTTATTTCAGGCGTTGGCATTTCTCCTCAAGGTATCGTTTTTATCAGTAATGGCTATCAAACGTTGAAGCGTCCATTTTTGCCAGATGTTTATCCACCAGTTTTAGGTAAGCGCTTTACTTCAGTGCTGTCTATTAACGGTCAGAATAATTTTTTGGGGTTAAGTGATGTATTGGGCGATTTAAGTCAAAGCACACATATCAAAATCAATGGTTCAGGGCAAATTGTTGTCTCAAGCGTTGGCATGACAGAGGATGCACATGCCTATATAGCGCAAGCTTCAGCCAATGATTTTGATGGCTGAGTAAGTTAGCAACACTTGTTTCATCAACGATTAAAGATGCAATCCCAATGACTTTAGATGATAAAGGTGACTTATATTACATAGCAACTCAACAAGGTCAAACCTATAAGTTAACTAATCAAAACAACTCGCCATTAACACAAACGATTGCTAAAGCGCTTGGCACTATTAAGGTATTTAATATGGGTGAAACAGCAACTGGAGATATTTATCAAAGTATGCAGTGTACTCAAAATGGTCAAGATGCGATTTGCGTTGAGGAGCTTAAGAATAATGTGTGGCAACAAATAGCTACCTTTCCAAGTGATACGAGCTCTAATATGTCTGTCGCATTTGATAATAATGGCAATGTTTACTTTTCTTCACTGAACACTCATGCGGTGTATTATACGAATAAAAACACGGCAAGACAGATTCTAGGCGCTGATTCTAACCCATTTAAACAAGCCAGTGTTTATGGCGTAAAAACAATTAATGATACGGTTTATGTATTGGCAAGCAATGGCTTATATACTTGTAATCAGTCACAAGCTAAATGGCAATTGTTGGCTAATTTACCAACGGCTAATTTACGTGAAAACCCCGAGATTATGAATAATCTGCGTGTTGCAACACAATTGGATGTAAGCACTGATAGCCATTGATTCTTGAATTTATTAACTGCAGCCAATAAGATCAAAAAGTAAAGCAAAACTTCAACGAATTATCGATTGTTTTCATCGGCGCGCTCAGGCAAAATAAGACGACTTTTGATGCGCGATTTATCACAAGTATTTTTTATTAACCGTTTAGAGTAAAAGACATAAAAAACGTAAAAGAGCTAAAAGAGTAAAAATGGCAGTTAAAATAGAGAAAAAAATCACAGGCTTTAATATTGTCAAACCGGATGATGGGGCAAACAATGTTGCAGTTAAACCAACAAAAAAAGAAAAATCACATCAGCAAATGAGTGAAAATATCAAGCGTCCAGAATCATTGCTTGGTGAAACGTATAAGATTAAGCCACCTCAGGCAGAGCATGCACTGTATGTGACGATTAATGATATCGTTTTAAATGAAGGCACTGAGCATGAGATGCGTCGCCCATTTGAGATCTTTTTAAGCTCTAAAAATATGGAGCATTTTCAATGGACGATTGCTTTGACTTTGATTATTTCAGCGGTTTTTCGCAAAGGGGGTGATATTACCTTTTTAGTTGAAGAACTACGATCTGTTTTCGATCCTAATGGTGGTTATTTGAAGCGTGGTGGGAAGTATATTCCTTCATTAGTTTCTGAGATTGGTGATGTCATTGAAAAGCATTTAAAGAAAATCGGCATGTTGCCAGATGATGAGTTAGATGAAGAGCAAAAGCAATATATTGCCGCTAAGCGTCAAGAGCTGGATCAACGTCAACAGCCAAGTAATGATGCGAGCAATAACTTTCCACCTGAGTCACAACTGTGCACCAAATGCAGTACCAAAGCGATGGTGCGCATGGATAATTGCTTAACTTGCTTAAATTGCGGTTATTCTAAGTGCGGATAAATCAATTATGATTTATGCCTTTTTCTATCTTGCCTTTTGCATTTATCTTGGTTTCTTTCTTAAGAACAGATGGGCGGCATTGCTGCTTGCGATCTCTGTGGTAAGTTGGTTTGTTGTGCGTTTGCCTGAGATTAATGCTGATCTTAGCTGGCGCTTTACTTTAACAATCATCGCTTATATGACTGAGTTTGTGGTATTGCTATATTTTTTCCCTAAAAAAATCATTCAACTAACTCGCCCAAATGTGCAGAAAAATTTAATTGTGGCAGCGGTTTTATTAGTGGTATTTAGTGTCGTTGTATTATTTAGCAGCCTTGCGATTCCCTATATGCAACAAGTGTTAATGCAGCAGGCAAATGCTGACATTAACCACATGTTATCACAAATTAGTTGGCTTTATCGTTTTGGTAGTTTTGCCGGTTGGCTGAGCTTTTTTAGTTATCTTTATCTTTGGATTGGCTTAAGTCGGTTTATTATTAAACGTCCTCTAGGTGTTTAAAGGGCGTGGGCGTATGCAATACTCCCCTACAAATTTGCTACCTCTTTATGCCTGATACTCTGATACTCCCTTCGACTTCGCTCAGGGAGCGGTGGATAATTGGAAGGGGCGCGCGTAGTCATAATAAGTTTCAATATGTCCTACAACTTTTCACCTCGCCCCTTGAGGGAGAGGTCGTGCAGCGTAAGCTGCACGGGTGAGGGGTGCTACTTTGGCTTAAGCATGGTCGAAGTCAACAGTCATCGTTATTTTTTTAAGATTCTCTTAGACAGGCTCAGGGAGCGAAAGCAGCTCAAAGCCAATGCTCTTTTATGGCGTTGAATAAAGCTTGCAATTTTGGGTCATCTTTAAGCGTGCTTTTAGTAATCAAATAGCAGTCTAAGGCTTGTGGTTGATAATCTTGCAATATCGACATAAGCTTTTTGTGTTTAATAGCTGATTGCACAGTAAAAGAAGGCAGATAGGCAATGCCTAGATCGCTTAACGCCATATCTAATAATGATTTACTTGAGGAACTTTTATACTGTCCTGCGACTGCAATAGATGTTACTTTATCATTGATTGTAAATTCCCATGTGCCTTTAAAATTATGACTATGATCAATACACTTGTGTTGAGCTAAATCCGATGG
>JAQCCA010000239.1 GCA_027621155.1 Pseudomonadota bacterium
ATCATTACTTTGTTGCACTAGCGCTTGTTGATCTATTTCCTCATCTACTACCATTTTGCTAAAAATCTCTTTGAGTGAATCGCCCAATTGATGGCTTAACGTGATATCTTTATCAATATTGGGTGAATAGCTCAATATAGCTTTTATCCGCTGCACTTTATCCTGTGTTAATGGTGGAACTTTAATAAATCGATTGACTTTAATCTCATCGGTTTGCTTGGGATTGGCATAAAACATACGACTACGAATAATTTGTGATCTAAAGAAAATATGCGCATCTCCCTCACGCTGATCTTTCAAATCCATGAGATCAATACGGCTACGCTTTTCAACAGTTGCTGTTCTGGTATCGCGATAGCCCAAGGCATCACCCTGGTCACCCATATTAAAATCTTTGACAGCGGTTAAATACGCTTCTCCTGCCGTTTTATTAAAGAACTCCCATGTTTCTTGCGGATCTTCAAGCTTCATACATATTTTGATGTTAGTATTAGCGCAAATGGATGCAGCCTCTTCTTTTGATGCTTTTTGGAATGCTGGCAGGTCTTGTCCGGCAAAAATTACTGAAAAGCCTAATGATCTCGCTTGCGCTGGCACCAC
This sequence comes from Pseudomonadota bacterium, assembly GCA_027621155.1. Classification (GTDB taxonomy): domain Bacteria; phylum Pseudomonadota; class Gammaproteobacteria; order Francisellales; family Francisellaceae; genus Caedibacter. The sequence goes on from JAQCCA010000239.1 coordinate 601, forward strand.
TGCAAAGCCCTTAACGGCATAATAACCATATTCATCTAACACACATAAAAATGGCGTGTCAGAGTTAGACGGTTTGGCATCAAGTACTTCACGCCTATGCCCATCGATTTTATTGCCTAGCCCTGAAGCAAGCATTGCTTTGAGGGAGGCAATAATTAATTTACCTAAATTGGCTAACTCATCAGGTGACTTCTCCAATGCCGGTAACAACACCACTAATATTCGACGATTTAATACGACATCTTTAAAATCAACCTCAGCCAGCTCTGTTTTCATAATATGTGCATAAACATCGGCAAGTGAGCCAAAAATACGTGTTAACTGCATCGTAATATAACCATGTTGTTCATAGGTTTTATCAGACTGCCCGCCGACATTTTTAACTTGATAGCCCGGTAAGGTTGCCAAATAATTATGCATCGGATCAGTTACCGCCAAAGGAAGCTCTCCCTCAAAAGTAATATTCTGACCTTCATGATTGATCAGTTGTTTGTTATAAAGAAAATTCTCAACAACATCTAAGACAAAATAGCGTCGAATTAAACTGGCTTCTAATAGTAAATAACCTTGATCTCGAAGATAAACAAGCATGCGCATCAATGCTTCAACAAACGATATGGCACGCCCTTTCCACATATCGCCATCGCCACCACCTGATGACTCTGATGACATCATACTCACCACAAGTTGTGAGAGCATATCCGATGATCCTATCGCAAAAGGATTTAAGGTATTTGATAATTTTTCATCTTTATTATCACTGGTACTAATGTCTTTAGCGCCAGTCATAAAGTTAATCACCAATAGATCATCTTCACGTCCTAAATAGCGTGCCATCGAATAAATCTTGGCATACAGTGCATTGTCACCTTTTCCATCAACATAAATAAAACCACTCCCCTGAACAAGTGCATTATAAGCAAGCGAGACCAATGTTTCTGTTTTACCACTACCTGTTGAACCAAAAATAAGCGCGTGCGTACGCATATCTTCATTGCTAAACCATAGCTCATGGTTACTTCCTTTTTCATTCCCAAAAAAGTAAATGCCTTTGGCTTTGCCTGGTTTAATCTGCCCAGGAAGTGCATTATTATAATCTTTATAATGTGTGCCTAATGGTAATTTAAATGGCAGCTTAGGTGCTTGCGATAATATCACCAAAGACAGTGCTAATGGCAACCAGATTAATATCACCAACACCTGTGGAATAATAACTATAATCAATAATAAAAAAATTAAAATAGCTATGCTATTTGTTGGCTCTAATACAAAGCTTACAAAGCGCTTGGTCAATGATCGTGTATCACGAATCGTCGATGCAGCATTGGTTTCTTGTGCCCTAGTTACCCCCCTAAAATTAATCATCATTAATAACCTTTTTGTTACCAACTAGTAGGCTTCGGCATTTTAAACAAAGTCCTATGGGTGAATACTTAAACAGCTCGCACAATAGAAAATATACACCACAAACAACACTAATAATGATGGTCCATTGGCAAAAGTGCACTGCCATTAACAATAACGGTAATGCCATATAAGCATTAATAAATAAAAGCTTTGGCGTTAGCGCGCTATTGCGCCAATGATAATTATTATTTGCCATGTTAAAATCTCCTCAAAATACTTTAGCATTAAGCACTCTGGTTATACATTTGCTGATAGTACTGCCAGTCATTTTCAACTAATTGTCCGCGCTGATAATAAGCCATGATTTTATTTAATATTGATTCTCTTGTATCAAGATACTGACGGATATAGTTCACTCCCTCATGCATTGATAACTCAAACAAAGCAGACCTCAACTTATGATCAAAAACCACTGTCTGCTGTATCGGCACTAACGTACCATCAATTAGCTGGATAAGCATTTGCCAGATAATAACCGACAGACTACTAATTAACTGGCGATAGTATGCTTCCCTTTGGGCAATCGGCACTATTAATAGCATGCGATAAAAGACATCAGCGGCATTATTAGCATGTATTGTGGTAATACATGCATGCCCTGTTAATGACGCTTCAATTAACGCATTTAATGTTTCAAAATCACGCGTTTCGCCCAACATAATCACATCAGGAAAGCGACGCATTGCATTAAATACCGCATATCGATAATCAGGTAGCAAATCTGGGATTTGTGTTTGACTGACAAGCGCTTCATTTGCCTGACTATCAAACGTATATTCAATCGGTGATTCATAGGTTAATATCTTATGCACAAAAGAAGATGCTTGTTGTGCTTTTAAAATACTTGCAATTAACGTACTTTTACCACTTCCTGTTGCCCCTGAGATAATCGTGAGCCCTTGTAAATGCGTTAATTTAGCAACAACTTCAACGGGTAAATCAAGTGCTTGAAGTGGGATGATTTGATTCTTGATTAACCGCAAAGAAATACTGATGCCAAAGTGACTCTGCTGCTGACAAACCGTCATATTAATCCGCCAACGAATACCTGCTGATCTTAACACATAAGTAGTGTCAATATCATTGCCCGCATGTAAATGGGCAATGGCATTAGCGCCATAAATCAATTGCGCAATATCTTCTATCTCTTGCACAGATAGCACTCTGGCACTTTGGTGCAGACGTTTTTTATGGCGCAAAACTAAAATCGGTGCATTGGTTTGCAAAGTAATATCTGTTGCATGCGCCTTAGCACACGTCACTAACAACTGATTAAACTGTTGCTCATGAAGATAGTGATCATCTATTTTTAATGTTTCCATTTTGTAACTGCCCAGCAGCTTGTTAATTGAACTGTGGGATTTTGCCATTAAAGACACCTGCAATGGT
>JAQCCA010000240.1 GCA_027621155.1 Pseudomonadota bacterium
ATTTGGATAAAAAATATTTGCATGAGGGTAGGATGCTCTAAGACATGCTTCGTCTTCTGCGGTTTGAACAGATAAGCACAGGTCTAATTTTAAGCCATGAGATCTTTCGTGCAGCGAATTTAAAGCCTCTTCAGTAGCGAAAGCGCAGCCTGGTGAAGTAGCCAAGAAAACCCATGCCTTAATTTTGTTTACTGTAGAGATTATAGTATCTCCACTATTCTAACTGCGTTATTCTCACTCACTTTCGTTTTTATAACATTCATTCTTATTACCTTAAATCATTACTATTTTAAAACTGTATGAAGCTTTAAAAATCCATTTTCACAGGTTGAATGGATGCCGCCACCTTCTAAATATGGATCTGGAATTAGTCCATTCTCTCCAAAAAGAAACTCAATTATGCTTAGAACAAGGTGTTCATTTAAATAAGAGAAGAGATGATTGACATTAGTTGGCAGTTTGCTCCGATCATCTTGCCATAACTTATGTCTAGAACCATAAAATTGTTTTTCTCCAGCCCACTCTTTATTTTCCTCAACCTCGCTTCTTACTAGTTCTAAAAAATTCTCTTTCCACATTCCGTCAATACATATATGTTTGATAGGTTGAGAACTTTTTACACCCTCCTTCAGAGCTACTAGATCCATTTCATTTAAATATTGAGATGAGGCCATAGATTGATATATTGCTTCCACTTGAGACCGGAGTACTTTTCCAGAATAGGGATGCACACTTCCTCCGTCGCGCCAGGGTAAACGGTGGACTCATACACCACGATGGCGCCACGCTTCAGCTGCTTACCCACGGTTTCACTGCTCTTGATCAGGGGCGTTAAGTCGGGCTGGTGCGCCACGTCCACTGGGGTGGGCACAGCGATGATGATGAAGTCAGCCTCTTGTAGCACCGCGGGGTCAGTGTGGCATTGGAGTTGGGTGGCAGCCTGCAGGTCTTGTTTGCTGACTTCACCGGAGGGGTCGATGTGGCGGCGATAGGCCGCCACCTTCTCAGTGGACAGGTCCAAGCCCAGTGTCGGCACTTTTTTGCCAAATTCAACCGCAAGGGGAAGGCCGACGTAACCTAGCCCAACGATTGCCATGGTGAGTTGCTTATCACAAGAACGGAGAATTGGGGTCATAAGATGCTTCCTTTTGTAGGATTAATAATGATATTCATACTAGGCCTATACGCTCCCTTTGATAGCTGCCATCTTGTAAATGCTGACACCAGTCTTGATTATCTAAATACCATTGCACAGTTTTTTTGATGCCACTTTCAAATGTTTCGATTGGCTTCCAGTTAAGATCCTTAGCAATCTTGCTAGCATCGATAGCGTAACGTACATCATGTCCTGCACGATCTGTTACAAAAGTGATGAGATCTTTATAATGTTTAATGCCTTTTGGCTTGGACGGTGCTAACTCTTCTAGTAACTCGCAGATAGTGTGTACAACTTCAATATTTTGTTTTTCGTTATGACCGCCGATATTGTAGGTTTCAGCTATCTCTCCTGTGGTCGCCACTAATACTAACGCTCTTGCATTATCTTCAACATATAGCCAATCTCTGATCTGATGACCCTTCCCATAAACTGGCAAAGGTTTACCTTGTAGGGCATTTAATATCACGAGTGGAATCAATTTTTCAGGAAAATGAAAGGGTCCATAGTTGTTGGAACAGTTGGTCACAATAGTCGGTAAATTATAGGTTCGGTTCCACGCCCTCACTAAATGGTCAGAGCTTGCTTTTGATGCTGAGTATGGAGAGCTAGGCGCATAAGATGTGGTTTCGGTGAACAACGGGGGTCCTTGTTGTTGGTCTGTAATCCAGACTATATTACCTGCCGTTGGGTCTGCGTTGCCTGCCTGTGGGTTGGAGTTTAATCCAACAGTTAAATATTCATCTGGATGAGGTAAATCACCATAGACTTCATCAGTGGAAATATGATGAAAACGGAATCCTGCTTTCTTGTCTACTTCTAATGGAGTCCAATAGATTCTTGCTTGCTCAAGAAGGTTATATGTTCCAACGATATTGGTTTGAATAAATTCGCCTGGGCCATCTATTGAGCGATCGACATGGGATTCTGCAGCTAAATGCATGATAATATCAGGCTGATGCTGACGAAACACCCGTGCAATTCCATTGGCATCACAGATATCGACCTGTTCAAAGTGATAACGTGAGTTATTACTAATTGAAACCAGTGATTCTAGGTTACCCGCATAGGTTAGTTTATCGACATTGATCACGGTGTGGTTCATGTCATTAATTAGATGACGAATAACTGCTGAGCCGATAAAGCCTGCGCCTCCCGTAACAAGAATGGTTTTCATGATGCTTTGCCCTGTAATGCTGTTAAGCATTGTTTTAAACTATCTTTCCAATAAGGAATAGCCAAATGATACGTTTGTTTTATTTTAGCTTTATTCAATACGCTGTAATGAGGGCGCTTTGCTGGCGTTGGGTAGTCTTTGGTTTCAACGGCGTTAACGTGGCATTGAATATCAGCTAATTCAAAGATGGTTTTAGCAAAGTCATACCAACTACAGACGCCTTCATTGCTATAGTGAACAATATTTGTTTTGAAATCTGCTTGGTGAAATTCTTGGCTTTGAATAATACTCATAATGTCTTTAGCTAAGTCTTTGGCATAGGTTGGCGTGCCGACTTGGTCGAAGATAACATTTAAACTATCACGTTCTTGACCTAGTTTAAGCATGGTTTTAACAAAGTTATTGCCATATTCTGAATACACCCAGCTGGTACGAATAATGATCGCATTGTTTTTAAGTGTATTTTGTATGGCTTGTTCACCGCTGAGTTTAGTTTGGCCATACACGCCATGTGGTGCTACTTCATCCGTTTCGAGATAGGGTCGATACTGTTTACCATTAAACACATAATCGGTTGATATATGTATGAGTTTGGCATTTTGCTGTTTGGCCATATTGGCGAGTTTCTGCAAGGCTAGATGATTAATTTGGTTTGCCAATTCAGGTTCTGATTCTGCCTTATCAACAGCGGTATAAGCTGCGCAGTTAATAATGATATCAAAGGTCTGATGTTCAAAAAAATCAGTGATGCTAGTTTCATAGCTTAAATCGAGTTGTTGACGATTAGCAAAGACAAATTCGTAGTCAGGGTAGTCTGGTGAAATTGACTTAATTGATTGACCTAGTTGCCCCGAACTGCCAGTGACTAAAATGGTTTGAAGGTTAGTCATAGTAATTATAGTTGTAGTCAAAACAGTCTGTTAATACTGAAAGTGTTGGTTGTTGGGTATCTTTATCTGATAGTAGCAATTGTTGTTTAGTTAACTGCCAATCAATATTTAAGTCGATGTCATCAAACGCTAAACCACGATCACATTCAGGTAAATAGTAATTGTCAAC
>JAQCCA010000241.1 GCA_027621155.1 Pseudomonadota bacterium
AAAATATCGGATATCAAACATTTTTATCGGACGATTTATGATCGTTTTGCATCTAAAATTATTCTTAAATCAGCGCTGTATCAATTTCTACCTGCGATGCAGTCACATTTGTCACACAATGAACTAAAGTTTTTGCAGCAATTTATTGATAGATTGGGTTCACAGGAGCAAGAGCAAGCACAAAATGCGACTTATCTAAGCTTGATTAAACTATTAGCCAATGAGCCTGATTTTTCAGTGGCTAAGGCGCGAGATTTTTCAGATTTGTTAAATGCAATAAGCACAACTATTGTAGAAGCGCAAAATACTAACTTACCTAAGGCATATGGTAGTGATCAATTTAGTTATGGCAATTGGCAGCAGATGATTGTGCGTGCAAAAATTAATACGCTTATTGACGAGTATACACATCACTCAGGTAATTTGTTTTTGTCTCAACATACAGACCCTAACCAAGGATCAACATTATTGTCAGAAAATAATCAGGTTGCTTCAAGTTTCACGGGTAATTATATACAAAATGTCGTTATTCCAGATATCGAAGCCTACAAGCATTTAGTTGCTAAATTAAGCAAAGAGCATATTGATACCACACAGTTGCAGAAAGTCTTCAATCAATCAATCGATCAGTATACGCAGCGCTATATTGAAGCCTATAACCAATTGATCACTCACTTTGACTACAATATAACGAGCGTTGCTGCATTAAAAGTTGCTTTGTATAACATGAAGCAACCAAGCTCGCCATTATTGGCATTAATTACACAAGTCAATAGCAATACAAACTTTGATAAAAGTATGCTGAAATATGACTTTATAAAGCAAATTAGTCAAAGCTTTGCAAGCTACCATCAACTGCAGAATTTCGATAGCTTATTATTGGGGATAAGCACCAGCAAACAAAATGGTAATGCAGGATTAAGTGGCTATATCAATATTATTTCAACACTGCGTAATCAACTGTTATATCAAGATCCAGATAGTCACTTGGTCAATAATGGTGGAATGTCTGCCTTGGCAAATCAAGCATTGGCGATTTATTTAGATTCATCAAGTTCTTATATGCGTTTGACAAACAATGAGCTTGATAAAATCCACATGACTGTAGCACAACGTAAGCCATTTGTTCAGATCTTTTCAGTGGTATATATGTTAGGAATGCAGCAAGTAGCTAATTATTTTGACACAGTTTGGAATGAGAAATTGGCGAATATGGTTGATACGATTGAAAACAGCTTTCCAATGCGTTTAACGGCGTCACAAACGATGTCACCTAAGGTATTAACTAGCTTATTGTCGCCAAAAGATGGGCAATTTTGGGATTTATTTAAGCAAAAATTCGGACAAGTGTTTGTTAATAAAAATGGCATCTGGCAGATGAGGAAAGTACCTTATGCAGGTGCTTTGAATTTGGCAAGCATTCTTAAAGATGTGCAGCAAATGCAATATATCAGCAAGGCACTTTGGGATAGTAACGGCAAGCCAAAGCCGCTACAAATTATGCTTCAAGCAGAACCATTTTACCAAAAGAAATTAGCGACCAACTATATCAAGATGACGTATCTTTCATTAAATAATAATTCTGTTGTTGGCATAGATGCAAAACCGCTACAACAACCCATTGAATATGATTGGTGGAAGCCTGCAGAGGTAAGCATTGGCGTGGTATTAAACGACTCGACGAATCAAACGATTAGCAATAATGGTAACTGGGCATTGTACCAATTGGTGAATCAATCGGTTACGGGTAATAATGGCCTGATGACTTGGTATATTCCAGTAAATGGACATAAAGTACCAGTAGCATTTAGCGCGCAAAATATGATTTTCCCATTATCATAAGGTAAGACAGATTATGGCGCGTGTGTTATCAAATAAAACCTTACATAATCTGCAGCAGCATGCAAAGAAATTTAGTTTAAGCTATTTGCTGCAGCAGCTGTTTATGCTCGGTTTTGATATTCAAAATATTGAATTTGAAAGTGTTGAAAGCAGTGCTTTTCATACACACACGATTGCTTACTTACATTATGTTGACACTAAAATAATCATTGGTGTGAATTTAGGATGGCTTGCAGCGCAGTCCAAGCTCAAAGATATTGGCTTTTCAGAGGACTTTTTGCAAAGTAAAACATTTGCGCAATATGCTAACCAATGGTTGAAACATATATTGATGTTATTGCATTTGGACTTAATGGTGGAGTCAAAGGATGCGTTTAACGGCATTACTGAGAATAATACTTTGGCATTAAACTCCTATGCTGAGCTTCATTACCAGATAGCAAGGCTTTTCCCTGAATATTATTTTGATCTTAAGGTTAATCATGCGAATTCTTTAGTAAGACCAAAACAGATGATTTTAGGACAAGCTACATTATCTGACCAACATGGGCAGATAGGTCATGTGATTTTTGAAGCAAAAAACAGAATTCAAATCACCTTAAATATTGAAGAAGGTTTAAGTGAGTATGAGATTTCGCGTGTTACCCAGCTTTTGCAGGCAAAATGGTGCGCGCACTATGGTAGTTTTTGGCATGGCTATCTTTTGCAATTACATATGAGATTATTGACAAATCAAGAGAGCACCTATTTATCAAATAGGTTGACGACTACGACAAAACTAAATGCAAGACAGCAGTTGCTCTTTGAGCAAGAACTATAAATCCGGAGATAATAACAAATGAGAAAGATACTACATAAAAGTAAATTATTGATTGTTGCATTTGCTGTGTTGTCATTAGGTGGTTGTGCAATGTTTAGCACTTCACCGACGCTAACACTTAAAATGCATCTAGATAACAATAGTAACAATAGTCAGATTTTGACCGTGTTAGCAGCGCCGATGTCTGAGCAAAGCTTTATCAATACAGATTATGAGAAGGCATTAAGTTTGGTGGGCAAATCAAGCTCACATACCATAACACTTACACCGGATAACTTTGCTGATGGTGATTATGTATATAAGGTGCCCGCAAATGAGCATCAAGGCATGGGTATTTTTGTGTTCTATACCAATGTGGCGAGCAATACGCAGTGGAAACAATATATTCCTGAAGCCTATGGCAAGAAGTATGAAGTGACAATAGGTAAAGATAGTCTATCGAATTTTAGCGCTTAGGAGGCAAAGAAGATGCAACAGGATTTTTTGATTTGGAAAGATATTAGTCAGTTGATTTTGAAGTCAGAGTCATATGGCAAGGAGATTGATAATCTGGCAAATGTTGATATTGAAGAAACGATTGAGACAAGAGCCTTTTTTCGTAATGCATTACATCAAATAGCGCAAAAAGTAGAGCGTCTACACAATGCAAAAATTGCTAAATATACAAGTTTTGGCATAGCGGTGTGGCTAGATGAGATACTCGCTGGGATCTATGAGTATGCGTCAC
>JAQCCA010000242.1 GCA_027621155.1 Pseudomonadota bacterium
TATGTTAAGCACCAATATTGCTTTAACCGCTAACTATCAGCATTATTTCGGTGTAAGTAACCAAAAAGCATTTACGACCAGTAAAGCAGTGCCAGATTTTGATGTGGTGAGTTTTGGTGTTAGGTATTATTTTTAATGGAGAGTTTAAATGAACATAAACATTATTTTATATTATAGTTTGCCGATATTTATTTTTGCTTTTGTTGTCGGTTTTCTTTTGTTCAATCCAAGTAATGATGCAGTAGCCAAAATCAAGGAAAGTAGTCACCAAAAAAAGAGTCTATTTTTGCATGTGATTCAAATCTTATTGTTTGCAGTTGGACTATATTTTTTAGCTTATTATGGCATGTTATTAGCATTCCATATTGTTGCAGCAGTCCTACTGGTGTTTGAACAGATATTTGTTAAGACAGTGGATATTGCAAATTTAAGCCAATTTACAAACAGCGTGAGTTGGTTTGCCTATATCTTTGCTATTTTATGTGTTTTTTGCAATGTTAGAAAGATTGAGAAATATGCGATACAAGATGTGATCATCACGAAGAACAAAAAAACGCCATCGCTATTTTCAGTGCTTTCAAAGTAGAAAGGATTGTTATAAACACCGGTATAAGGCTTGTATTTACAGGCATTGAAGTATATTTTTGTCAATATAACCCAAAAGGAGCTATCACATGGCTAAGAAAAAAGAAGTTAAAAACTACAATAAAGCTGAATTTGTGGCATTGGTCGCAGAAAAAATGAACGCAACCAAGGATAATGCCAACAGATCAGTTGATGCGTTTATTGAAGCGGTTACTGATATTGTTAAAAACGGTGATTCAGTCAATTTCATTGGCTTTGGTAAGTTTAGTGTCAATGAACGTGCAGCTCGCAAGGGTCGCAATCCAAAGACAGGTGAAGCTATGAATGTTCCAGCATCCAAAAAACCTAAGTTTAATGCAGGGAAATCGTTAAAAGACGCTGTTAGTGGTAAATAATGACTGACAATACCGAGTCAAACAACACCTTACCAACACCCCACGATGTCTTTTTCAAAGCAAACTTAGCTGAAAAAAGCAAGGCTAAGGCGTTACTGAAACAGATATATTCAAAGGAGTTGGTAAGCAAACTTGATTTAAAGCATTTAAAGCAAGTGCCGACTGAATTTATACAGCACAATTTGCGTAAAGTGGTCGGTGATGTGCTGTATATGACTAAGCTTAATGGTAAAGATGCCTATGTTTACGTCCTCTTTGAACATCAATCAAGTAGTGACGAATTAATGGCGTTTAGGCTTTTGCTGTATGTGGTGCAGATTATACAACAGCATTTGCAACAGGGGCATGATAAGTTACCTATTGTTTTGCCATCAGTAATCTATCACGGCAAAGAGTCACCGTATCCTTACTCAACCAGTCTTTTTGACTGCTTCGAGGATAAAGAAATAGCTCAAGAATATATGTTCAAGTCATTTAACTTGCTTGATTTAACGATCATGAGTGATGATGACTTAGGTAAATTTGACGCTAATTTAGTCTTTGAATATATGCTAAAACACAGTCGGGATAACTTAGCAGATAAGCTGATAGAATGGCTGTTACAGTATCCACATCAAGCGATTTATTTCATAAAATCTGGCAATAATTTGTTAAATCAAGTATTCTCTTATATAGAAAGTCGCAATGATATTGACAGTGAAGCGATAGATAAATTAATCGATGTCATTAATGATAATACAGGTGGTGAGTTTATGAATTACCTAGAAAGGCGAGAAGAAAACGCTAAATTACAAGGCAAACAAGAAACGGCACGTAACTTGTTAGGCATGGGTTTGTCTAATGAGCAAATTGCACAAGCTACTAATCTTGACCTTGATACTGTCCTTAAACTGAAAAAAGAAATTAGCACTAAGACGAAACACTAGCCTTAAAGATTTGGGATAAAATTCCCACTTTGGTATAAAATGTAACCTTATAAAGCTCTTGTGCTAAAGGGTGAAATACGTAAATATTTTCCAATACCCCTTGTTAAGGTAGCTGCGTTTACTGACCACACTGACTATTTTCGCATAAGATATACTCAATGATTTTGCTAAAAGGCGTGTTAAGGTACAAACGCTGAGGTGCCACATTCACAAAAAACAATCAATTACCTGTTTTCTTACCACAATCGTGGTCGCAAAAACAGAAGAATTTTTAAATAAAATCATTCAAGGGGTTTAATTCATGTATAGCATTGAAATAGGCGAAAGCAAAAAACCATCAAAATGCTTTTGTTGTGATCATGATTCATATACAAGTCATGGTTTTGTGTATAAAAATAATGAAGCTTACGCTGTTTATTACGCTGCATGGTCATACAGTCATATTCAAAAGAAAATAACCTTAGCAATCGCTATTGGTGATTGGGATAACGATTCGTCCTCAGAAGATAGAGCTTGCTTTGGTATCGAGATAACTGAGGATGGTAAAACCATACAATTTCATGTTATTGAGCCAGAGGAATCACCTTGGGCTAATACTGATTTATTGGGTAAAATGATTGATAGGCAAAGAGCATTACAAAATAAATTTCTAACAGAAATTTTTACCATCTTAGAAGATGTAATACATGAAGATAAGGCAATAAAAGAATATATGGAAATCTAATTTTATAAGCCAATAGCACAACTGGTTAATGGCAGTACCTATTAGGACTAGTGTTAAGGTACGTGCGCTGAGCCGCCATTCATAACAAAAAAACAATCAATTACCTGTTTTCTTACCACAATCGTGGTCGCAAAATAGGAAATGAGGCAGTTAAATCTTAGGTGCTAAGATAGGGTTCTATTGCTCTACCCCAAGTAATGTAAAGTGGTTGATCAGTATATGCTCCTGAAGTTGCGCTATGGGCTAGTCTGGCTGTAAATAATACAGCATGTGAAACTTAATTGCTGAAAACATCATTTTCACCCTGCACTGGAAGAACCCCCAAAAATGGGGATTGTTTTTTGTTCAGTGCAATTTAAGTTAATCTGCTTTAAATACAGTCAAAGACAACAGCAAAAATCATAAAAACGCCAATACATTCGATTTAAGCGTATTTTTTATTGATTTTGAACAATTGCATTGGCATATTAAAGATAATTAAACAGCGATTAAATATGGAAGCCGAAATTTTAACCAAAATTACTAAAAAAATGGACTTTTAGACTGCTTTTGAAAATTTAAGGAAAAAACGCCCGCGTTATACCCCGAAAACCGTAAAGATTTTTTCTAAATGCATATTTGGTCGTAATCGGACATCAAAAAAATAATATTCAAATTAAGCTATAGGGAGTGCGCTTGCGTGAAATTGAAATTAAATATACAACGTGATATTCACGATAAAAT
>JAQCCA010000243.1 GCA_027621155.1 Pseudomonadota bacterium
TTAAGTTAGATCACCTAAAAAAAGATTTTTGCTAGTATAAAGTCCTTAGCATTTCACATCAACTCAAGTAGAATCAATTTTATCGTAATATATTGAATCTGGTCTTAATATGCTAAAGGCTAATGACAAAGTTTTACTAATTTCTCAAGGGTTAAAACGTGGTGGTGCTGATGTTGTACTTCTTAATCTTGCGCGACTTTTGTTAGAGCAAGGACTGCAGGTTTATTTGATTGTCTTTGAGAAGGTTGATATTGATGTTGATGAACGAGTTGTCTTATTTGCAGAGGCAGCAAAAAACGCTCATGGCATTAAAGTTTTGCAAGAAATTTTGGTGTCTAGATTAATTACCAAGCTAGATAAGCTCCATGACTTTAAAATGATTTTTTCCAATAAAACAACGTCAAGAAAATGGCTAAAAGATCATATTGAGAACAAAACATTTTACTATCGACATTTTTGCTCAAGTTTTGTGTTAGATAGGAAGTTGGAAGAAAGTGAAAAATCCTATCAAAAAATGCGCAAGAAAGAATTTAGACATTTTAATCAAAGGCGAATTATATGTGTGTCACAAGGCGTTAAGGAAACACTTGTCAATAGATTTGAAGTTCAACCAAAATCTATTCATGTGTTATATAATTTTTTTGATGTTGATCTGATCCGTAGCAAAGCACAGGCATTCCAAGTTGATGAGAATCCCTATATTTTACATGTTGGTAGATATAGCTTAGATAGTAAGCGTCAGGATCTGTTATTGGCAGCATTTGAACAAGTTACAGCGCATGTGAATTTGATTTTTATCACAGACAATGTTTTGGCATTGGAAAAGCAGGTGGTAAATGCTAAAAAGCAAAGCCAAATTAAAGTCATGAATTTCATGAGCAATCCATTTCCATATATGAAAAATGCGCAAGTTGTCGTGTTGTGTTCTGATTATGAAGCATTTGGTAATGTGATTGTTGAGGCGATGATCTGTGGAACACCTTTGGTGAGTACGGATTGTAAGTCGGGACCAAAAGAAATATTAGTTGAAAATATGGCTAAATATTTAGTACCTTGCAATGATCCGTTGGCGCTAGCTAAAAGTATAGAGGAAGCTTTGGCTTTCCCTGTTATTGCAACACAGCAGCTGTTAGAAAAGTTTAGCTTTGAGAGTGCATTTAACACTATCAATAAAATATATCAGAAGGACTTGCTATAGTTCAGAGTTTGCGGGGTAAATACGTTTTGTTTGCAATAGTTGTTGTAGGTAATCAAAGTTTTTACTCTCATTTGATCTATCAGCTTCTTTGTGCCATAAATGGAAAACCTCAGTGGCGAACTTACCAGATTTACGTTTTTCCCCATGATTAAGTATGCGTATCACAAGATCTGAGTCTTCAAATCCCCATCCCTCAAAACTTTCGTCAAAGCCTTTTACGGCAAGTAAGTCATTTTTCCAAAAGGCGAGATTGCAAGTTTTGGCGCCTTGCCATTTATTTGGTTTTTTATAACGATTTAAAAAAGGAACATAAAGTTTTGGCAAGAGTTTATTTGAATTCTTGCACAAGGCATTAATCATCCACTCAAAGCCACTTTTTTTCCATAATGGCAGCTGTTGCTGTAAAACTTTTTGTGTATAACTTTCGGATAAAATGATACGGTGACCAACGACAAAATAATTTGTCTCAGCTATTTTGCGGTGGTTTTCGACAAAATGTATGTTTGGTACGCAATCACCATCAAGAAAGATAATGTAATCTCCAGAGGCATTTTTAATGCCAAGGTTACGTGCTCTTGCGGCGCGAAATCCCTTATCCTCTTGCCATAAATGTTTTAAAGGAAAGCACGTCACTGTTTTAAATTGCTCAATCATCTCTTTGGTTGCAGAAGTCGAGCCATCATCCACAACAATGACCTCGAAATTGCTATCGGTTTGATTGTTGAGTGCCGTTAAAACAAGCTTAAGCGCTTCAGGCCAGTTATAGGTAGAAACAATAACTGAGATCAAGCCTTGATAGGTGTTATTGCTCATTTTGCTGTTTCTCCCATAATTTAACGTATTTAAAATATGACCCATAAGCCGAGAGTTTAGCAATTAAATAGCCACGTTTACCATCTAGAAATCCTAAGCGCATAATAAAGCCACGTAAGAAAGTCCAATGTTTATGAAAACTTGCCTTTAGCAATGAAGTTTTCTTGCCTTTTTGCCAAAGAATCGTGGAGGTGCCGTCGCTGTAATCATTCATTTTCTTTAATGAGTTGGTGACACTGTCCTGAGAGTGATGAATAAGTTTGCCTTTTAAGATCCCTGCTTGTTTCTTGGGAACATCGAGTTTGGCGTGAACTATATCTTGTGTCCATTGGTGTTTTTTGCAATCAAATAAACGCACAATCCAGTCTTTACCCCAGTCGCCATGGTGAATGATTTTGCCCAAGAAAAATGATCGACGATGCATTTTATAAAAGCTGCACTGTGGGTTTTTCAACGTTGCTTTAATCGAGTTTTCAAGTTCGGGTGTTACCTCTTCATCAGCATCTAATACCAGTCCCCAGTTAGTGCTTAATTGTGAAATGCCAAAATGCTTTTGTGGACCATCTCCTGGCCAGTGACGTGCAATGGTTTTAGCACCATAAGACTTTGCAATCTCAAGCGTTTTATCAGCACTGCCTGAATCAACGACAATAATCTCATCTGCCCATTTGACAGACTCCAAGCAGCGCGCGATATTCTTTTCTTCGTTTTTAGTAATGATTACTACGCCAAGCGTATTTTTCTTTTCAGTCATAAGTGCAAGGTTGACCGGATTTGATTGCTGCGTATCATAACATAAGTTAAGCAATGACAAGAATGCGTTGTGACAATAATTTGCTAGAATACTTTTGTTGGATGTTGGATGTTGGATGTTGGATGTTGGATGTTGGATGTTGGATGTTGGATGTTGGATGAATAAAAAATGATGGAAATAATGGGATTAATGTTGTTAATAGCGCTATGCGCTAGCATGCATATCATCGATAAATATCGTACGATGGGTGTTGTGAGTTACTTATTTAAGCCACTAACAACTCTGTTGATTTTGGTATATGCATTTTGCTTTAGCGTCGAGATTAACCTATTTGTGGTTTTGATTTTGCTAGGATTAATGCTGTCATTGATAGGTGATATTTTTCTGCTATCGACAAAGCCACAATATTTCACTGGTGGACTTGCTAGTTTTCTCTTAGCACATATCGCTTATATTGGTAACTGCCCAGCAGCTTGTTAATTGAACTGTGGGATTTTGCCATTAAAGACACCTGCAATGGTATCA
>JAQCCA010000244.1 GCA_027621155.1 Pseudomonadota bacterium
CCTTGATTTATTACTGCCGGATATGTACGGCATTGAACTGTGCAAAAATATTCGTGAACGCCATCCAGGCATGGCGATTATTTTTGTCTCAAAAAGTACTGACGCAACTGAAATCGTCTTATGTTTTGAAGCAGGCGCTGATGACTATGTCGAAATTCCTTATAATCAGCATGTATTAATGGCTCGCATCAAAGCAAAATTACGTGATCGCAATACCTCGCAATCACCATATGCCATTACTGGATCAGTCAATATTGAAGAGATAAACATTAGTGACTATAGTCAGATTCAATTTGGCAAATGGGCATATCATCCGCGTAAATCATTAGTGACACACCCTGATCATTCCGATATTTACTTAACGGATAAAGAAGGCGCTTTACTTAAAATGCTACTATCAGATCCAAGCAAAACCTTTATGCGTGAAGAAATTGCCAAATATCTTAATTTAAATGTTAAAGAAAGCATGATACGTGATGTCAACATTCATGTGCATCGCTTACGTAATAAGCTTACCCAAGGGCATAACTCAAGCTCACCAATCAAGGCTGTACGCTCACAAGGTTATACGTTGGATTCGTATTTAAACTATGTTTATGATGGCAAAGAAGTATCTTTTTTATAATTTCGCTTACTGAATTACTCTAAGTCCGCTAAATTTCCTTTCTGCTCCAACCAATGTTTGCGATCCAGTGAACGTTTTTTAGCAAGCATTTCATCCATTTCCTCTAAATCAAAACGCTCATCGCTTGATAATGTTAATTGCACAAGACGTCTGGTATCCATTGCCATTGTTGACTCTCTTAATTGCATCGGGTTCATCTCACCCAGTCCCTTGAAGCGTAAAACATTGGCTTTAGCTGATTTTTTATTTTGAGCAATTTTATGTAAAATGACATTTTTCTCCGCTTCATCCAATGCATAGTACACTTCTTTACCAACATCAATTCTAAACAATGGCGGCATTGCCACATAAATATGTCCCTTCTCTACAAGCGGTTTGAAGTGACGTAAAAATAACGCACATAAAAGTGTCGCAATATGTAGACCATCCGAATCGGCATCCGCGAGAATACAAATTTTGCCATAACGTAACCCTTCTAGATTATCACTGCCTGGATCCACACCAACTGCCACGGCAATATCGTGAATCTCTTGCGATGATAACACCTCTGACGAATCAACTTCCCATGAGTTTAATATCTTACCTCTTAATGGCATCACTGCCTGAAACTCACGATCTCGCGCCTGCTTTGCCGAGCCACCTGCTGAATCCCCTTCAACTAAAAAGAGCTCACTATATTGGGTATCTTGTGTCACACAATCGGTCAATTTACCAGGTAACTGCGGACCTTGAGTTACCTTTTTGCGCACTACTTTTTTCTCAGCTTTAAGGCGTTTTTGCGCACGTGAAATAATCGCTTCGGCAATTTGATTTGCTGTTTCAATATTTTGATTTAACCATAAACTAAAGGCATCTTTAACATGTGTAGCAATGAAATTAACACAATCTCGTGATGACAATCGCTCTTTGGTTTGCCCTGAAAATTGCGGCTCAGGCATTTTAAGTGACAATACATAACAAAGACCAGCAAAGATATCATCTGGCATAATTTTGACACCACGTGGCAAAATATTATGAAGCTCACAATACTCACGCATTGCATCTAAAAGCCCAGATCTTAAACCATTAACATGCGTGCCGCCTAAAGGCGTTGGGATCAAGTTAACATAACTTTCTGTGATTAAATTATCGCTTTCTTGCGGCCAGCATAATGCCCAGTCAACAACATATTGTCCATCGGTAAAAGAGCCTGAGAATGGAATCGATGGCAATATTTCAAGACCGTCAATTTTCTCTTGTAAATAAGCCAATAACCCGCCATCGTATTGCCAAGTCATGCGATCGTTTTGTTCATCGTTTTGATATTCAACGATAAGACCTGGGCATAATACCGCTTTAGCTTTTAATAGATTCTTTAATTTACGTGTTGCGTATTTTGGGGTATCAAAATATTTAGGATCTGGCCAAAAGCGCACCGTAGTCCCTGTATTTTTTTTGCCAACGTCGGATACCACCTTTAGCTCTTCAACCTTATCACCATGCTCAAAGGCAATAAAATAGCGCTTACCATCACGTTTGATAAACACCTCAACACGTTGGCTTAATGCGTTAACCACGGACACACCAACACCGTGAAGTCCGCCTGAATAGAGATAATTTTCCTTGGAGAATTTTCCGCCGGCATGCAAGCGCGTCATAATCAGCTCAACACCCGATATCCCCTCCTCTGGATGGATATCAACCGGCATACCTCGACCATTATCTTCAACCTCAAAACTACCATCATCATAGACTCTGATGTTAAGTTTATTGGCATGTCCTGCTAATGCCTCATCCACCGCATTATCAATCACCTCTTGCGCGACATGATTAGGGGTTTGTGTATCGGTATACATTCCCGGGCGTCGCTTAACAGGGTCAAGACCAGATAGAACTTCAATGGATTGAGCAGTGTATTGATTCATAACAAAAGGGTGCTTATTATTTTATGTCTAATTTTATCGTTTATTCTGGCACAAAATCGAGTAATCTTAAATCTAAATGCTGCCTTGAATGGAAAATTATGAATATCCGTGACTTAGAATATATTATTGCTGTTGCCAAACATAAGAACTTCAATAAAGCAGCACAAGAGTGCTTTGTCAGCCAACCCGCACTTAGTATGCAAATCAAAAAGCTTGAGGATGAGTTAGGCGTTGCCATTTTTGAACGCTTCCAAAAAAGTGTGCTTGTCACTGCCATTGGCCAACAGATTATTGACAAGGCACAATCCTTATTAACCATTGTTCAAGACATCAAAGATTTGGCAGCAACCCATAATAAAACAGAAGATTTGCTGTTTAGAATTGGTTTGTTTCCAACCCTTGCCCACTATCTGTTACCGCAACTCATTCAAACAACCTTAGCGGATAAAAGTCCTATTAAGATATACCCTATTGAGGAAAAAAGCCCCATTCTCATTCAAATGCTGCAATCAGGTAAAATTGATGCCGCCCTTTTAGCACATGACTCACTACCTCAAGGGCTTGAGTTTTTACCGCTATTTAAAGACACATTTAAACTCGCTGTGTATGACGGGCATCCGTTATGTCAACTGCCTGAGATTGATATATCGAAACTTGACGATGAAGCCATGCTTTTCTTAGAAAAAGGTAACTGCCCAGCAGCTTGTTAATTGAACTGTGGGATTTTGCCATTAAAGACACCTGCAATGGTAT
>JAQCCA010000018.1 GCA_027621155.1 Pseudomonadota bacterium
CATTGCAGGTGTCTTTAATGGCAAAATCCCACAGTTCAATTAACAAGCTGCTGGGCAGTTACAAATAATCTTCCAAATCGCCATGGATGTCATTCTCAGAAATGGCAAAATCGCAAGCTGAAGCGTGTGCCTTGTGAACACTGTTTTTATCTTGAGTGATCAATGGATGCCAATCAGGTAAGGTTTTACCATGATAACGACGCTTATAGGCGCAAGTCTCAGGTAGCCAATGTTGGGCATGCTTTAGGTGATATAAATCCAGTTGCAAACAATTAGGTACGAGCTGTTTGCGTTTTGGGTAATTTGTGCATTGGCAGGTGCTGCAATCTAAAAGCTTGCAGGCAACTTTGGTGTAATAGATCTCATCGGTTTCATCATCTTGCAATTTATGTAAGCAACATAAACCACAGCCATCGCAAAGCGCTTCCCATTCAGCATCATTTAATGCTTTTAATGGATATAAGTGCCAGAAATTATCACGTAAAGACTTAGAGGACATAGTTTAAGCTGTTAGTGTGTACGTTCAACGGCAATATGCGCTAGTGCAATCAGAGCATTTTTGTATTCAGATTCAGCGAGCATTCCTAGCGAATCAATCGCCGATTGAGCAGCTTGTTGCGCTTTGCTAACAGCACACTCAATCGCACCACTATGTTTGATAATATCAATAATCTTTGTCATTTCAGGATGGTGACCTTGCTCAATCGCTTGACGAATCAGTTGTTGATCTTGAGCTTGTGCATTTTTGAGTGCATAAATAACAGGTAGTGTTGTTTTACCCTCGGCTAAATCATCACCAATGTTTTTGCCAAGTGTCTCACTATCCGCAATATAATCAAGCACGTCATCTGCAATCTGGAATGCATTACCAAGATGCACACCATATTGATGTAATGCTTTTTGCTCGCTGTCACCGGCATTTGCCAGAACACTGGCAACATCACAAGCCGCTTCAAACAGCTTTGCGGTTTTGCAATAAATGACTTGCATATATTGCGCTTCAGTAATATCCGGATTATTGCAGTTTAATAGTTGCAATACTTCACCCTCAGCGATTTTATTGGTGGCATCTGCTAAGATCTGCATAATTTGCATCTGATTTAACTCAACCATCATCTGAAAGGCTCGTGAGTAAAGAAAATCACCCGTTAAGACTGAAGCGGCATTGCCAAAGACATTATTGGCAGTCTCTTTGCCGCGACGCAACTCAGACTCATCAACTACATCATCATGCAATAGCGTTGCTGTGTGAATAAACTCAATAATAGCTGCGGCTTTGGTGTGATCTTGCCCTTTATAGTCAAGGGCGCGGGCGACAAGCATCAGTAACAATGGGCGCAAGCGTTTACCACCACTGTGGATAATGTATTGGCTAATTTGATTAATTAAAACGACATCGGAGCTTAATTGGTCAATGATGACTTGATTGTTTTGTTGGATGTCATCTGCCGATAACTGTTGAATTTGCTTAAGTGTTAACATTTTTATGATTTGATCTTCAAGTAAGTCGTTGAGGATAATTGTCATTGCTTTTAAGGTCAAGCGAATTACTGGAATCTGCGATGTAAAAAACTACCAAGAATGACGGTAAAAATAAGCGATAAAATAAAAATGCCTATGATCGAGAACCAATGCATAGTGACAAAAGTGCTTAGTATTTTATGGGCAAAAACTGTCAAAATGGCACTTGGCGCAATCAGGCGCAAGCTTAAATTATACAGTGCAGAGAGTTTGATTTTTGTTACTTTGTGTAATTGATAACTTAACTTCTGCGCATCGCAAATCCAACCGAAAATGAGAATTTCAATATAAGCAATAAAAAGAATAAGGCTAAAAATCAGCTCGGATTGAATAATTTCATGTACTTTGTCTGCTAATACGTGTTGATAGATGATGGACGCAGCCAAAAGCAAGATAAAAAACGGCAGATAAACATACCACTTATGCTTTGTGGTTGATGTGTTTAAGCCTTTAAAGGTTTGGCAAAGCAGTAAAGCCGTGGTGAGTAAACAAAAGAAAAACATACCAAAGGCTAATAAGTTGAGTATATAAGCGTATTGAAAACCTAATACATCAGAAGCGGATCGACTGCTATTGGTATATAAGCTTTGCATGAGCATAATGATGATGACTGTTACAATGCTGCCAATGACAAATGACCAGCTAAAGCGTCGAATAGAGCATTGTGCATTGAAATACGTGCCCAGTACGGAGTTAACACCTAAACCAATGAGCCCTGAAAAGAGTGAAAGGCTTAATGCTGATTCCCAGACATCGATTGATGCCAGTAAATGAAAATTAGGTGTGAAAAAAGTACTCGTTGTAAGGCTGGTGTTAAAGGTCAGCGCATTCATGATAAATAAGCCAATTAAACAGGCAAGACCAAGGGTAGCAAATGCTGAGCTTAGTTTTAAAAAACGCTCGCGTGCTTGAGAGAAACCAATAATGATCACAATAATGGCGCTAAAAATAATACCAATCAGTAAGGTGTAGTTGTCAATAAGATGCAGTGTTTTTTCTGCCGAATGTGTTGTATACCAGAAGCTAGTATAGACAAGACTTGAGCTTGTCACCGATATGCGTGCGATTACCATGATCAGTAAAATCGCTGCAAGCACCATCGATAAGAGTCCAATGAAGCGTAAACGCTGTGAACGTGCAGCAAAATGCAGGCTGCCTGTTAGCGGCTTTTTACTTAAAAATCCAGAGATTGTTTCAGAGACAAAAAGCGGCATGCTGATTAATATCAGCATCACTGCATATGCAAAAACAAAGGCAATATTATTGAATGCTTGTGGATAGCTACTGATCTGCCAATAGACAAACACGCCAATACTGGCAGCGACGATGCTTAAAGCGTACAGCGCTGAACGTATCGTTGTAGTTGGGTTCATGTTAATTCCTATCACTAAAAAATAAGCTTATGATAACAATACCATTTTGCTTGTCATCTAAAACCGTGCAATATTTAGCGCTATACTGTTTACATAACATTTAAGGGAGATTTATTACGATGACGAATTTGCTTTATAGTAAACGTTACTCATTGATCAATGCATTAAAGGCAGTTGTTGCTAGTGCTATTGCCTATTTGGTTGGGCACTTATTGGGTGAGTGGCTTAATGTTGGACAAATGTATGCATGGATTGTGATTACTGTTTTGGTGGTCATGTCAAGTCAGCCGAATTTAGGGGGTGCATTAGAAAAAGCCAAAATGAGATTTTTAGGAACCCTCATTGGCTCAATATGCTCAATCATTGTGATCTTGATTTTCCCCGAGATGTCGATGGTTCAGCTCATTTTAGGGCTTGGCATTATTGCTATCGGTGTTTTTACAGCAACAAATTCCAGTAAATATACCTATGCTGGTGTTTTGGGCTCAGTGACAGTTGCTATCATTTTGTTTAGTAGTGATGTAAGTTTAGCCACAGCTTGTTACCGTACACTTGAAGTGCTGATTGGTATTACCATTGCAATTATTGTTAACCGTTATTTTTTTCCTATACACGCTTATAAACGCATCAATCAATCTTTTTGTGATAGCGTTAACTGCATTGCTTCGTTAAACAATCGGCTCTTTGCCGGTGGTGACTATGATGATGTATTGGTCGAAATCTTTGGTCATTTCTCAAAGCAAATCGCATTGCAAAAAGAAATCATGCATGAAAAACCAAATATTGATCTTAAGTTATTAAAAGTTACAACGCGCCATTTGCGACAGTTATATCGTTATACCAGTGTCATTTATGATTATATTGAAACCTATCCAGAAAAACGGGAGAAATTTCAGCAAAATCCTGCGTTTAAGGCGCTATATGATGAGATCAATCATACCTTTAAAGTCTTGAGTGCCAGTTTTAAAAAAAATGTTTTTGACCAAGGAGAGTACCAAAAAATCATTACTAATCTAGAAGAGCTACTTAAAGAATTTAGTCAGTCAATGAGCATTCAAAGTGATTTACGTCATGCTAGTGTTGTGATGTTCTCGTTTAAAAAGCTTATTGATACAATGCGGATGATTGAAGAGAATCACAATCTGCTTAGTGAAAAACGCTATTAATAAGTAGTGCATAGATAAAGCAGCTAACACAGAAAAAAACAAAACCGCAAATAACAGCATTAAGGTATCGATCCTTTTTGGTGAGCGATTGACCTTTTTTTATATTTAGACGAAATAAGGCGCGTGCGGCAAGCCAGGTAATAATTGTTGAGGCTAATAATGAAATTAAAACACTAACGAGCATATAAGCCTCCATGTTTTGTCATTAAATCATTTTTCTTTTATATTTGCTTGCCATAAACATAATAATTGCCACTACAAGTGCAAACAAGCCAATTTTTAAAAATGAATCGCAATATATGGATAACGACTGTGATTTAATGATTTTTCCTTCAGGTAATGCCATCATCGATGCAACATAGCCACTTAACAAGTTACCAATTGATAAGAATACAAACCACATGCCCATTACAAATCCTGAAATGCTTGCAGGAACAAGCTCTGCTACCATGGCTACTCCCAAGGCTGAGATCATAAGTTCCCCTGCAGATTGCAAGAAATAGCTAAGCACAAGCCACCAAGAGGAAACAATAAAGTTGGCATCAGCAGAATATTTAGCAATAAACAATACAAGAAAAGCTAAAGCGCATAATAGCATGCCAGTGGCAAATTTATTATAGATACTAAAATTGACACCATTTTGTTTTATCTTGATATAGAAGTAAGACAAAAATGGACTAATAACCACAATCCAAAATGGATTTAGCGATTGGAAGCTTTGTGGTTGAATGTTAAAACCAAGAAGGGTATGTGTCACATTGTTAATTGCAAAAAAGTTAAGCGAAGTCTGCATTTGTCCATATAAGATTTGAAAAATAATTGCTTCAAACATTAGTATAACGGCTAGCAGCATTCTTGTTTTTGTTTTGCCGGATTGTTTAATTGTGATGCTTAAATACCAACTAATTACAAATGCAGCCATGCCCCACAGGACGATTTGTGCAAAAATAATGTTTTTTAATAAAAAAGACACAATAAACGTGCTAATTATAATTCCCACAATAACGATAGACAGTGCAGCAAAGTTAATTGGGTTGGCACCAGCCTCAGTGGAGATATGTTTAAGACCAACACGAGAAAAGGAAAAGGAAAAAAGCGCAAGGAAAATTCCGATGGCGCTACTTAAAAAAGAGTAACTAAAGCCAAATTTAGCGCTAATAACTGGTGATAAAAACATCCCTAGTACGCTACCAATATTAATTGCCATATAAAAGAGCGTAAAAGCATTATGTATTAGTTCAGGCTGATCTTTATCGTAGCATTTTGCAAGGAGACTTGAAGGGTTGGATTTAAAAAGCCCAGTGCCGATACAGACGAGACTCATTGCAAAATAGACAGTATTGATAGTGCCAAGTCCTAGCAATAAATAGCCAGATAGTAGTGTTAATAACCCTAGTATAATAGTGCGTTTGGCGCCAAGTATTTTATCACCAATATAGCCGCCTAGTGAGATAAATGAATAAATCAGTGCGGAGTAAGAGCCAAATAGGACAAAGGAGTTGATCTCGGAAAGTCCAAGTTCTTTAACAAAGAAAACGGCTAGAATTGAAATTACCGAGCTGTAGCCAAAGCGCTCCCATATTTCGAGCATAAAGATGACATAAAAGGCTTTTGGGTGTTTGAATTTAGTTATTGTCATAAGATTATGGTTATAATTAGGCAAGGGTTGGAAGTATACCTAGAATTCTTATCATGTAAAATCAAAACATATGATGGCGCTAAAACTTCATGATTTTAATAGTTTTTTGTTAAATCTTTGATATTCTATTTTTTCTACATGGTTATCAGGGAATTTATATGACTCAAATTGAGACTCAACCCAAATCACTTCATTACGCTATTGCGCTTAATGTCTGGGAGTACTTTAGTTACTACGGTATGCGTGCACTGTTGGTGCTTTACTTAACACAAAAGCTTTTATTTACCGATAACCATGCCTATGCGTTATATGGCGCGTATACAGCGCTTGTCTATGTCACACCTATTATCGGTGGTGCGATTGCGGATCGTTATTTAGGGTATTACTGGGCAACTTTTTTAGGGGCTGCTACCATGGTGGCAGGGCATTTAGTGCTTGGCTTAGATGGTGGCGGTTTGTATTTTGGTTTAGCACTTATTATCTGTGGCTATGGACTGTTTAAAACTAATGTATCTTGTCTTTTAGGGGCGACTTATTCGCGTGAGCATCCTAAACGAGATAGTGGTTTCGCATTGATGTATGTTGGTGGCAATATCGGTGCTTTTATTGCTCCCATCTTATGCGCGTGGGCAGCACAAGTATGGGGCTGGCACTATGGTTTCTTATTAGCAGCGATTGGTATGGCGATTGGTTTAGTGATCTTTATGACAGGGCGTAAGCACTTTGTTGCAGGTAATGATCCGCAGTGGAATGCATTAAAGGAAAAAGGGATTCTTAGCATCAAAGTGTTGCCAATTACGGTGTTATTAATCGTAGTTGCCGCAGTGTTTTTTAGCTTTTCCTTGTATTATTTATTTGCCGGTTGGAT
The DNA here is from genome assembly GCA_027621155.1 of Pseudomonadota bacterium. Taxonomy (GTDB): domain Bacteria; phylum Pseudomonadota; class Gammaproteobacteria; order Francisellales; family Francisellaceae; genus Caedibacter. The sequence continues at coordinate 6,568 of JAQCCA010000018.1, forward strand.
ACTACTGGCATGCGTTATTGTGAGTCTTTACTTCTTATTTTTCCTGTTTATTAAGCTCAACGGCAAGGATAAGAAATCATTGCTTGCCATCTGCTTTTTTATGATATTTGGCTTGATTTTCTGGGCATTTGATCAGCAGGGCGGTAGCTCGATCAGCTTGTTTATTGAGCGTAATGTTATTCGTGATTTTAATGGATTTACCATTCCCGCTGCGGCATTCCAATCAATTAATCCCTTTGCGATTTTAATCGGTGGTGTGATTATGTCGTACGTTTGGTATTGGCTGATTAAAGCAGGTGTTAGATTAAGTGCATTATTTAAAATTACGTTTGGCTTATTATTTCTAACCTTTGGCTTCTTTATGATTATGATGGGGGCGAAAATTGCAGCGGCAACCGACGGGCATTCCTCAATGGTTTGGGTGATTGTTGGGTTGTTGATGATAGGTTTTGCTGAATTATTTGTTGATCCGGTTGCATTATCTGAAATCACACGCTTAAATCCAGGCGGTTCGGTTGGTTTTCTAGCAGGGCTTTATATGTTGATCACAGGATCTATTGCCAATTATGCCGCAGCAGAGATTGCGACCTTGACAAGTGTCGAAACGGTTAAAACCGCGGGTGATTTTTTGGTTAAAAGTGCCAGTAATTACTATAATGTCTTTGGCGCGATTACTAAGGTTTCAGCAATTGCTTGTATAGTATTGATCATCATTTCTATAGCAATGTATTTCGTCAGAAAGCAAAAAATTCTGTAAAATGGTTTGTGATGGGTATAAAATAGGTCAACTTCAATCAAGGTGATTTTTCATGATTCCAGCAAAGCTTGTTTTACAGACCGGGGAAGTATTCGAGGGCAAAGTGCCAACATGGGTTAAAGGCATTAATTACGGAGAGATTGTATTCAATACTGGCATGGTAGGGTATACAGAAGTATTAACGGATCCTTCATATAAAGGGCAAATTGTCTGCTTTACCTATCCGATGATTGGTAACTATGGTGTTGAAAACCAAGCGCATTGGGAGTCCGATCAGATTCATGCCGCGGGTATTATTGTCTCAGAATTAGCGCCTTTTTATGCACGTGTCCAAGGCGAGTCATCACTGCAAGCATGGTGTGAAAAATATAATACACCGATTATTGCTGATATTGACACACGCGCCTTAACTAAGGTTTTGCGCCATCATGGTGTTGTTTCAGGCGCCATTGTTGTCGGTAAGGAGCTGCCAAAAAAGTATCCCAATATTAGTGATCTTGATTTAGTTGCTGAAGTAACGATTGATGAGCCTGTTGTGCATGGCGCAGGTGATAAAACAGTCATCGTTGTCGATTGTGGTATGAAGGCAAATATTTGGCGTTATCTATGCGAGTATTCTAATTTGACGTTGAAGCGTGTGCCTTATGATTATGATTACACCAAAGAGTCTTATGATGGTGTGTTTATTTCAAATGGGCCAGGAGATCCAGCACGTTGTCAAACAACGGCTAAGGTGTTAAAAGAGGCAATGGAAAAAACGCCACAAAAACCAATTTTTGGCATTTGTTTAGGTTCACAAATCATGGGTATTGCGATTGGTGCTAAAACCTATAAGCTTAAGTTTGGGCATCGCGCGCAGAATCATCCTTGTTTATTAGAAGGAAGTAACCGTAGTTATCTAACTTCACAAAATCACGGTTTTGCCGTAGATGAATCAACCATGCCTGAAAATTGGGAAGTCTGGTTTAGAAACCTTAATGACAATACCATTCAAGGGATCAAGCATAAAGAGCTGCCATACTCATCGGTGCAATTCCACCCTGAGGCAGGACCAGGTCCCGTTGATACGGCATGGCTTTTTGATCGATTTGTCGAACAGCTATAGGTGGTGATATGAGTCAAACAACGATTGAACTAAAGTTATTACGACCAGAAGTATTCTCAGCGATTCCTGAATATGGCACAACAGGCTCTGCAGCGATTGATCTAAGAGCTGCAATTGAGCAAGATATTCAGTTAAGTCCAGGACAGTGTGAGTTGGTGCCAACGGGAATTGCAATTCATATTGCAAATCAAGGACTTGCCGGCATGATTTTGCCGCGATCTGGTTTGGGGCATAAAAAAGGACTGATCTTGGGCAATAGTGTTGGCTTGATTGATTCGGATTATCAAGGTGAACTAATGGTTTCTTGTTGGAACCGATCAAATGATGTTATCACTATTGAGCCATTAATGCGTTTTGCGCAATTGGTAATTGTCCCCGTGGTTCAAGCAAACTTTGTCGCGGTTGAAGAATTTGGTGGTCAAACCACACGCGGTGTGGGCGGTTTTGGTCATACTGGGGTATAAACAAACTTGTCGCAAGCTAAGTGCTTTGCTACACTGACAACGTCAGCTAAGAAAAGGGTTATAACGAAGATGATCTGGACAGTGCCAAATATATTAACCATGCTACGGATATTGCTAATTCCTTTTTTAGTCGTGGCATTTTATGTTCCTTTTCCGCATCATCATGGGGTTAGTGCCACTTTGTTTTTATTAGCAGCGCTAACTGATTGGTTAGATGGATTTCTCGCACGTTACTTTCAGCAGACGACAAAACTTGGTGCCTTCTTAGATCCAGTTGCAGATAAGTTAATGGTGGCAACAGCACTTGGGCTGTTAATTGCACTTTATCCGTATCCATGGGTGGCGTTACCTGCGATTATTATTATTTGTCGCGAAATCATCGTTTCAGCATTACGTGAGTGGATGGCAGAAATTGGTCAACGCTCAGTGGTTAAAGTATCTTTTGTCGGTAAAGTAAAAACGGCAGCGCAAATGGCAGCGATTTTTATTTTATTATTAAAGCCAAAAGACTTAGGTAATATCTGGGTTATTTTAGGGTTTGTATTGTTATATATTGCCGTTATCCTAACGGTTTACTCGATGTGGTTGTACCTATCTGCTGCCTATAAGGCAATTAAAGCCAGTGGTGCTATTAAAGACTAGCACTCAGTTGTATGAGCTTAAATCTCGAAAAATTCTAATAGATCAACACTAGGTGTTGAATATTTCTTGAAAATAGTGCATGATTCACACGCTTATTTTATTGGGTGCTTACAAAAGCACTAAAAGTTGAAGATATAGAGAGATTTAAACAAGCAATGGCAAAAGAAGATTGTATTGAACTAGAAGGTACGGTAGTTGAGACATTACCAAATACCATGTTTCGCGTTGAGCTTGAAAATGGGCATATTGTTACGGCACATATTTCAGGAAAAATGCGTAAAAACTATATTCGTATTTTGACAGGGGATAAAGTCACTGTTGAGATGACACCTTATGATTTAACCAAAGGTCGTATTAAATTCCGTAATAAATAACTATCGTAGTAAACTAATGCTCGACTCTAAGAGTCTTTGTTAGAGCATTATAATCATCTTAATGATTAATTAATCGAATTAAGTATTATATTTTTCGCCTGCCAGTGTTATATTTTTGTATAATTTAAAAGCAGGAGCATCAAAATGTCATCTTTTAATTCGTTCTTCCTTGTATACAAGCGTATGCCTCAGTAATATTGCTTTTTAAACAAAACATCGCTATCGATGTTTAATAATGTGAAGAGAGTGTATAAATTGAGTTTGACTTTACTGATTGTACTTATCTGTTTGGTGGCACTTCTGGCTGGATTTGTTTCTGGTGTATTTGGGGGAGGAGCAGGTCTTATTAATGTTCCTGGTTTTTATCTGTTGATGCAATATGCCTATCCGACAAATGACCATTTAATGCAAGTTGCCATTGCTTCAGGTGTTACCTCCAGTGTGTTATTAGGTTTCTTTGCCACCTTTAAACAGCATAAATATAAGCAAATTTGTTACCAGACCTTGCGTTGGGCAATGGTAAGTGTGCTCTTGGGTGGTGTTTTGGGCGTGTTTCTCATGACCACGATCAGTAGCAATGATTTGAAGATTATTTTTGCAGTGATTGTTATCATTATGGCGATCTGGATGTGGCGCAAGCTTAAGACGGTATTAAAAATTTGGCAAGCACCATTAGCATTAAAAGCAATTAGCGCATTTTTGGCAGGTATGTGTACGATGCTCTCAGGTGTATCGGTTTTCTTTGTCCCATTTTTAACAAAATGCGGCTTAGATATCCGCAAAGCAATTGGTACATCAACAGTGGTGACCATGGTTTTATGTTTGGTGATGTCTGGCTTTTTTGTACTATTTGGTTGGCATGCTAATAATTTACCACCTTATAGTATTGGCTATTTGAATTTAGTATTCTTCTCCGTTGCCCTGATACCAAGTGTGATTGGTGTTAATGTTGGTGTTAAAGTAACGGCACTCATTTCACATAAGTATTTACAAATTATCTATATTATTATGATGCTCATTGTTGCCATCACCATGCTTGTTTAGAAAAAAGGAGGACAGTGTGAAAAAGGAATATCAAACGATTAACCCAAGTAATGGTCAACACTTAAATACCTATCAAGTGTTCACTTTATCTGAAATAGACCAAACGATAGAAAAAGTCAAAAATGCGCAATTATTATGGCGTGATCGCACGATAGATCAGCGTATTGAATGTGTGCAAAAAATCAAAGCATTGCTATTGCAAAAGACTGATCAATATGCGCGCTTAATCACAAATGAAATGGGCAAGACATTGAAAGAAAGTGTTGCTGAAATTAAAAAGTGCGCTTTTTTATGTGATTATTATGCGGAACACGCAAAGGCAATGTTGAGTCCACAAAAGATTAACTATCAAGGGTTAAATGCTGAGCGTGTTTTCGCACCATTGGGTGTGATCTATATGATTATGCCGTGGAACTTTCCTTTTTGGCAGGTATTTCGCGCGGCGATTCCTAGTATCTTAATTGGCAATGGTATCGTATTAAAGCATGCCGAGGATGTCATTGGCTCAGCGTGTGCGATTGAAGCGTTGTTGACAGAAGCAGTAGAATTACCATTGTTAAAAAATATTGTCATTGATCTTGCGCATTCTGAGCATATTATTAAACATTGTGATATTGCTGCGGTAACGCTTACCGGTAGTAATCGTGCAGGGAGTGTTGTTGCCAAACAAGCCGGAGAAGTTTGCAAAAAAACTGTATTAGAGCTTGGCGGGTCCGATGCTTATATTATTCGCAAAGATATTAACGTTGAGCAAGTTGCCAAAGAAATTGTGAACGTCAGAATGCTTAACAGTGGGCAGGTGTGCATTTCACCAAAGCGATTGATTGTTGATAAATCTATTAAAGTAGCATTTGAACAAGCGGTACTTAATGCCGTTAACGAGATTGTGGTTGGAGATCCGTTAGTAGAGACTACAACGATGGGGCCTATGGCTAGAGCTGATTTGCGGGATAATTTACATCGTCAGATTAAAGAAAGTATTGCCCAAGGTGCGAAATTATTAACCGGCGGACATTTCTTGGAAAGAGATAATGTAAAGGGTTTCTATTATGCGCCAACGGTATTAACGGATGTCACACCATCGATGTTGGCATTTCAAGAAGAGCTGTTTGGTCCGGTCATTGCGATTAGCTATGCAGACAATGATGAAGAAGCAATTGAGCTTGCAAATAGCTCTAAGTATGGCTTAGGTAGTGCGATTTTTACCAAAGATATTGAGTATGCTAAAGAAGTAGCAGAAAAACGCATTGAAGCGGGCATGTGTTTTATTAATCAATGTGTTGCCTCGCATCCGGCGTTACCGTTTGGTGGTGTTAAGCAATCAGGCTATGGTCGAGAGTGTTCACAAGAGGCATTACGCGAGCTTGCTAATGTTAAAACGATATTAATCGGATCATAAGCTTAACAATTAGAAAATTTTGCTGCTTTTTTTAGAAAAGTCGCTAGAATGTCACAAACTCAGCAAATCATGTACTCGGATGCAAAGTAATAAAAGTATTGTCATTATTGGTGTTGTCGGCGGTTCCGGTTCTGGAAAAAGTTTATTATCTAATACGATTGTTGAAGAGCTTGAGGATTTAGAATCCGCAAGAGTAACGGTATTATCTGAGGATCATTACTATCGTGATAATAGTCATCTATCAAAAACACAGTTAGACAAGTTAAATTATGACCATCCAGATGCCTTTGAGCACACTTTATTAAAAGAGCATTTAGAGTCACTCATTGCCGGTCAAAATATTGAAGTGCCATTGTATGATTATGCTACACATAGTCGTGTGAAAGGTCAGACTCTGCCGATTAGCGCGCAGACGAGCATCTTGATTCTAGAAGGGATCATGCTGTTTACTGATGAAAGCATACGCAATCTCATGGATATTAAAATTTTTATGGATACGCCAATGGATGTATCCTTTATTCGCCGTTTGGTGCGTGATCAAAAGGAACGAGGTAGAACAGTCGATAGCGTGGTGACACAATATTTGGAAACAGTGCGCCCAATGTTTTTACAGTTTATTGAGCCTTCTAAGCGTTATGCCGATATTATCGTGCCGCATGGTGGCAAAAATAAAATTGCGATTGACGTGATTCGTTCAAAAGTTCGTGAATTATTAAGACATAATCACGCATGACAAAGTGTTAATACACTTATTTTTTCAATATGATTCTCTGAAAAGTTTTGAATGCATGCAATAAGTGCCTTGAGTGTCGCCCCTGTCGTATAGACATCATCAATAATTAAAAGGTGCTTTGCGGTGATCGCACGCTTTTGCTTAAAAACATTATGCATTTGGCGTTGTCGTTGTTCATAGCTTGATTTGGCTTGAGGTTTAGTATATTTGTGGCGCTTTATCGAATGTAGATCAATCGTGCGATAAACTGAAGCTAAATGTCCCGCTAAAATTTCTGCTTGATTAAAGCCACGCACAAGAAAGCGCAAACGATGGCTAGGTAGAGGCAAGATATAATCAACATCAGCAAGTGAATGTAAACGTTTAAAGCTTGTTGCAAGATATAGCCCTAGTGCATTACCCGCAATATGATTGTTTTGATATTTAAATAAAAAGAGCAACCTGCGTGTTAAACCTTCAAAATGATTCAATGCATAGAAGATGACAGGCTGTTCATTGATTATCAATTGTTGGCGTTTATTGGTGTGTGATTCTTTGGTGAGTGCCTCTTGACAGTCATTACAAAGCCCTTTGTCAGTTATTTGCTGGCAAATAATGCACTGGCTAAAAAAGGCGATAGTTTTGAGCTTGTGTGCATAATCACGCAAATACATTTATTCCTCCAGTCAGGTTGATGAGCTTTGATATAACCTACTCCCCAGTTAAGCAGATTTTTGGAAATATGCATTTTTGCTGATCGTGTATCAAAAATGAAACAGCCGAATACTTTGATGAAACATCTATTTTGCAAAGATAAGTGTAAAATTCAATCAATTTAGCAGGTGGTAATAAATATTTAATCGCTAAGAAATAATGACGTAACCAGTCAAGGAGAATAACAATGAGCATATCAAACACGACAAATGCTTCAAAATGGGCAAAATTTGCAGAAGGCTATAAAAAATTCTGTGACCACCAGACTAATATGGCACGTAAACGCATGGGTGTCTAGGTTGAACTAAGAAAAGTATTTAACTTTAGGCAAGTGCCAGTTTTTATAAATGGCGCATAATCTCAACGCAAAACCAATTGAGATAATAATCATCGCACTAATGAGATTATCTACTTTAAAATACAGTGTTAATGCGTGAAGTATGCCAACTAATGCCGCAACAAGGGCGTAGAGCTCTGCTTGAAAAACAAGTGGTACATCGTTACACAAAACATCACGCAGTACGCCGCCAGATACTCCGGTGATAATTGCCATTAATACGGCAATGATGAAGCTGCCAAAAATCATAAAATGGTCATTGTTTACCGCGTGTTGTGCAACACTATAGCCAATGTCACTGCCCAAATAAGCAAAAGTAACAAGCCCCAATGCATCAACAATTAAGAAAAATTTATGGCGCTTGACAATGTGACGCGCGATAAAGATAGCCAAGATAGAAGCGATAAAAGTCACTAGAATATACTCAGGATACATCACCCAAGTCAAAGGGTAGTAACCTAGAAGTACGTCACGGACGGTGCCACCACCTAGTGCGGTAATGGTTGCAATGGTGACAATCCCAAAAATATCCATGTTTTTCTTGCCGGCTGAAATCGTGCCGGACATGCTTTCAGCGGTGATCCCGATCACATAAAGGATTTGAAAGACGATTACTTTGTCAACAAGGAAGTACATTATATGCTAAAGAGTTGTTTATGCTTAAATTGGTTTGCCATAATAAACCTAGATAATAAATAGGCAAAGCTTTTTTTAAATGCAATAGAACAGCTCTGTAAAATATTACTCAAGTGGTATATAATCACCAGCACTTTTAGTATTCTATACAATTAATATGAGAAATATTCTAGTTACTAATGCATTGCCATATGCCAATGGTCATTTGCATTTGGGGCATATGCTTGGCTATATTCAATCAGATATTTGGGTGAGATTCCAAAAAATGCGTGGTAATCAGTGCCACTTTGTCTGCGGTAGTGACACACATGGTACGCCAATTATGCTTAAAGCAAAAAAAGAAGGGATTAAACCTGAAAAGCTAGTTGAGCAAATGTCGCAAGCACATCGCGATGATTTTATTGATTTTGAGGTTGAGTTTGATAACTATCATTCTACACACCACCCATTGAATCAAGAAATTGTTGAAGATATTTATTTAAAGCTTAAAGCAAATGACCTGATTAACACGCGTGAAATTGCACAAGCTTATGATCCAAAGGCTGAGATGTTTTTGCCGGATCGTTTTGTTAAAGGGACGTGTCCTAAGTGCAAGGCAGAGGATCAATATGGTGATAGTTGTGAAGTCTGTGGAGCAACCTATTCGCCAACGGATTTGATTAATCCAAAGTCTGTGGTTAGTGGTGAAACACCGATTCAAAAAAACAGTGAGCATTTCTTCTTTAAGATCAGTCAATTAAGTGAAGATATTCAAAAGTGGATGAAACACAACAAAGCATTACAACCTGAGGTGCAGAATAAACTCAAAGAATGGTTTGAGTCAGGCTTGCAAGATTGGGATATCTCACGTGATGCACCATATTTTGGTTTCCCAATTCCGGGCACGGATAATAAGAAGTTTTTCTATGTATGGCTTGATGCACCGATGGGTTATATTGCAAGCTTTAAGGATCTTTGTAATCGTGCGGGTATTGATTTTGACGCCTACTGGCGTCAAGACAGCAAGGCTGAGCTTTATCACTTTATTGGTAAGGATATTATTTATTTCCATGCGCTTTTTTGGCCGGCAATTCTAAATGCTGTAGATTATCGAACACCTACAGGCGTTTTCGCCAATGGATTTTTGACCGTTAATGGTAAGAAAATGTCAAAATCGCGTGGTACGTTTATCGCAGCCAGAACCTATTTGAATCACTTAAAAGCAGATTATTTGCGCTATTATTTTGCCAGTAAGTTAACGCCTAGAATTGATGATATCGATTTGAATTTAGAAGACTTTGTGCAAAAGGTGAACTCAGATGTCGTAGGTAAAGTCGTTAATATTGCCAGCCGTTGCGCAGGCTTTATCAATAAGCGCTTTGATGGCACGTTATCTGAGCATATCCATGATCAGGAGCTGATTGAGCGCTTTCATGCGGCACATGAAGAAATCACGACACTGTTTGAGAAACGTGACTTTGCACAAGCATTACGTGTAATTATGCAGCTTGCTGACCAGGCAAATCAATATGTTGACGCCTATAAACCATGGCAGTTGATTAAAGAGGAAGCTCAAGAGCAAACCGTGCATGAAGTTTGCAGTTTGGCGATTAATCTCTTTAAAATCATTATTGGTTATTTGAAGCCAGTAATGCCAGAGTTAGTGTTGAAAGCCGAGCATTTTTTAAATATCAATCAATTGCAATGGGCCGAGATCCCCAACGTGTTATTGGGGCATAAGATTAATGTCTTTAAACCATTAATCGCACGCGTTGAGCCAGAAAAAGTTGAATTAATTATTGAGGAGACAAAAAAGATGCAGTCAGAAGCAGAACAAGTAACAGAGGTCGCTCCTGAGACTGAAGTGAAAAATAGTTTAAATATCGCAAATGAGATTAAAATCGATGATTTCTTCAAAGTGGATTTGCGTGTCGCGCAAATTATTGAAGCTGATCATGTTGAGGGTTCTGATAAATTATTGCGTTTGAAACTTGATTTAGGTGAAGAACAAAGACAAGTATTCTCAGGCATAAAAGCAGCTTATAATCCAGAGAATTTAGTGGGTAAATACACGGTAATGGTGGCAAACTTAGCACCACGCAAAATGCGTTTTGGACTATCAGAAGGAATGGTATTATGTGCTGGTGATGGTGATTCTTTATATTTACTAGAGCCTGATCAAGGGGCAATTCCCGGAATGCGTATTAGCTAAATTTTCTGTTTTAAAATCAGTGTGTTGTTCTTTTGAATCATCTCAAGTTGTTTTAATGCACTCATACCTAAAAGAATGAAATCATCATCTGTTTGAGGATTGATGCTAGCGCGAACATTGCTCAATGTGATATTGTCAATACGCAATTGATCAATAATTGTCTGATAAACAGTGATATTACCATTAGCAGTGCTGACACTATAGCCCAAGCCCTTCTTTAATCCAATTTGCTTGGCAATATGCTCTGGAATGGAGACGGAACTCGCACCCGTGTCGACCAGAAATTTGACTTTGACGCCGTTAATAAAGCCAAAGCTGACATAGTGATGATTATAAGCATTTAAAATAACCGTTTTTTCAAGCGCGTTTTGTTGCGATATCGGTGTTAGATTTACTTTTTCTGTATGTTGTAAATAAGAATGTGCAAGATAGGTTATAAGAATAAAGATGACAATCCAAAAGGCATAGATAAAGCGCTTTTGCATTGTTTAACCTAGGGTTTCTTTTAGTAGTTGAAAAATTTGGCGATAGGATTTACCTGGGTTTTGTTGAGATACTTCTTTGTGATGATTACGAATCAACTGGCGTAATTGCTGTGTATCAGTATGCGGGTGATCATTCATTAGCTTATCAAGAGCTGCTTTCATCGTATGCTCATTCACAAGTGCATCACGCAATTGCTCTAAACGATGAATCTTAGCAATTTCAACCTGATTTTTCTGTGTATAACCATCGTAAGTGGCATAAGCTTCGCTAAGATCAGCGTTGCGCATCAATTTGCCAATGTATTGCAACTGACGTTTCAGTGCGATACGTTGCATTGATTTTGCTTTGATGATCTGATCAATAATTTTCTCATCTAGTGGCATTTTTTTGATGCGATCTTCACTTAGTTCAGTTAATTTCTTACCGAAGTCGGTAATATCATGCGCTTCTTTTTTTATTTTTGTGCGACTTTTTTCTTCAGTAAAATCATCACTGTTGTGATCTTGGTAATATTCTTCAGTCATTGCCGTTTTTCAATAGGATTTTGTGATAATGATGTGTAGAATGATACACCAAATTCCTAAGTTATATAACCTTATCTTGGAGGATACATCGATGTTTGATCGCCACGTTACCGTTGCCCAATTTGATCCGGAATTATTTCAAGCCATTGAAAATGAAAATAAGCGTCAACAAGAGCATATTGAACTGATTGCTTCAGAGAATTATGCAAGTCCTGCTGTTATGGAAGCACAGGGATCACAATTAACTAATAAGTATGCTGAAGGCTATGCTGGTAAGCGTTATTATGGCGGTTGTGAATATGTCGATGTTGCTGAGGAGTTAGCCGTTAATCGCTTAAAAGAGCTATTTGGTGCGGATTATGCT
>JAQCCA010000245.1 GCA_027621155.1 Pseudomonadota bacterium
TTGGCTGCTTTGTTTTTGCGTTTTGCCATATGCCGTAATTTATATTTATTTAACGACATCATTGCAGTTTCAGACCCTGAAAAAAAAGCAGAGCATAAAATTAAAATGACCAAAAGAATAAGTGTAAAGCTAAGATCCATGAGTTATTGGTTATATATTAAATTTATCACCCGGTTATCATAGCAATCAGCTGTGGGCAGCGCATTATTTTTATTGTTTTTTATTAGCAAAAATGGGCGCTCGCGATGAGATTGATTCTCAGATTGGTCATCATAAGATTCTGATATTAATTTAATCTAAAAATTTAAAAATGTAATATGGCTATTTAAATATCTGATTTTACGCTCTTGCTATTTAAGTTCATATTTTGACCCAAACAGTTATTTAATCCGACCCTGAGGAATATATATGATCAGCAAGAAATACAAATTACTCTATATTTTATCTGCACTAAGCTTAACTGCCTGTGGTGGGAGTGGGAGTGGGAATGATGCATCTTCTGATGCTATGCCAAATAAAACACCTTCAGTATCACCAAATCCAAGTCCAAATCCTACGCCGAATCCAACACCCACGCCAGAGCCGATACCGAACCCAACACCAGAGCCTGAAGTTATTCCAGAGGGAGTAGCGCTACTAACGGCTAGTATACAAGAGCCGCCGACAGACAAAGGTGCCTTAGAGAATGTGATCATAGAGTTTACCAATCAACATGGTCATAAATTTAGCTATCCGATCATCTATCTTAGCAATGGTATAGAGATTCAAAGTGGGCGCTATACGGTGTCTTCGTACGCTGTGGGTGATAATGAAATTCAGCATACACTTTCCCATTATCAGGTGGAGTTATATCCTGATGACAATAAAACTATTGGCGTTATATTTCAAAAAGTTGAACCAGAGCCTGAACCTGAAGAGAGTGAGCATATTGCGCTAATGCCATTTAAAGATGTCAGCTTCAACATGCTATGGTCAACTATGCCACCACGATCCAATTTACAAGAAATTGCCGATGTTTCTAAACACTATGATTATGTGTTGGCATTTATTACGCAAAATGCGAGCTCAAGCACCTGTTTTCCTGCTTGGGGTGGATCTCCTGAGCTTGCTTTAGATAAAGCGCTTTATGTTAATGAAGTCAATTACCTTAAGAATCAAGGGGGGCATGTAGGGATTTCATTTGGCGGTGAAAATGGCAGTACGGTGGCAAGTAAATGTACGCTTAATGAGCTTATTACTGTTTATCAAGAAGCCATTAACACTTATGATCCTTTTATGATAGATTTTGACGTTGAAGGTGGTGCTTTAGGTGATACTGAGGCAAATAATAAACGAATAGATGCTTTGCTTGCAATTAAACAAGCCAATCCGAATATTAAGTTTACATTTACCTTACCTGCAAATATTGATGGTTTTCCACCTTCTGCGATGCAAATCATACAGCGCGCAAAGGAAAAAGGACTAGAGGTCTTTGAATGGAATATGATGACAATGGCATGGTATGCACAAAAATTGCAAGATAAGCCCATATCAGATAGTGTTATTGCTGCAGCTGAGAAGGGGTTTACGCAATTAAAGTCAATTTATCAAGAGGCATCAGATGATGAAATTTGGCAGATGATACGTGTCACGCCAAAGATTGGCGTTGATTATGATGATAGTGAGTTTTATCCACAAGATGCCTATGACTTACAGGAATATGTCAAGTTAAAGAAAATGGCAGGTATTTCATTTTGGTCAATGGATGGTGATCGTAATCAAAATAAAACAGGTGATTTGGGAGAGCATGCAAGCCCTGATTATTCAGGGGTAGAGCAAGCACCTTATGATTTTACGCGTGCCTTTTTGGGTAAGCTGCCAACACCTACGCCAACACCTGATGAAGTCAGTGTTAAATTTACTTTAAATGGGATTCCTTCCTTAGCAACAGGTAACTTGACATTGACAGATGCGAAGAGTCAAACATTTACATTTACGCTAGATCAGCTACGATCTTCTGAGGGTATTGCCCTTAGCGCAGGTGAGTATACGCTGCAGTCGTTGATTATATACAATGGTGTGAGTTATATTCTCTCGACACCGCAAATATCGATATCTCAAGGTATGTCATTACCTGCTACGATTGACTATACAGAAGTAGCTGCTAATGAGTTGGGTTATGTTAATATTTCACTGACTGGTTTGCCACAGGCTGCATCACAGCGGATGGTAACGGTTTATGATGCGCTTTATCGTGTTGTAATCAGTAAAAGTACCAGTAACTTTATGACAGAGTTTGAGTTGCCAGAAGGAGTATATCACCTATCCTATGAGGGTTATTTAGATGAAGTAAATAAGCGCTACTATAGTGCATCACAAACTGAGCAGGTGGTAATTGAAAAAGACAGCACAAAAGATTTGAGCATAAGCTATACCGCTGATAGCGTGTTTTATAAGGTTGGTGCGTATTATCCGGCATGGGGAACTTATGATCGAAATAATCAAATTCATGATTTGGATGCAAAAGATTTAGATGTGCTTTATTACGCATTTTTAAACTTTGATAGCAATGGCAATGTCAGCTTAGGCGATAGTTATGCCGATATTGATAAACGCTTTACGACTGAAGTGGTAACAGAGCACGGAACCTATAAGCCCGGAACATGGTCAGGGGAAGGATCAGACAAATCTTTTTATGGTAATTTAGAGCGTATAGCGCAATTAAAAGGTTTTGCTAAAGAAAAATACAATAACACGTTGATTGCCGTTTTTTCCATAGGGGGCTGGACTTGGTCAACGCATTTTGCAGAAGTCGCTAGAGATCCAGTAAAACGTGAGAACTTTGCCAATACAGCAGCTGCTTTAGTTCAGGCATATGATATGGATGGACTTGATTTAGATTGGGAATTTCCAGTATGGGGTGTACAAAATACTTTTTTAAATGCAGCGCAAGCTGAAATTAAAGCCGCAGGGGCTAGTATTAGTGACGCGCAAAAGCAAGCCATTTATGATAAGCATTTGGCATATGAGGAAGCAGATAACTATGTTGAGCTCATCAAAGTTACACGTCAAAAACTCAATGAATTAGCCAATATTACAGGCAAACATTACCACTTAAGTATCGCAATTAATCAAGCACCCGATAATATTATCGTCAATAGCTACAGTAAGATGATGGATTATTTAGATTCAATTAATATTATGTCCTATGATGCTGCAGGGA
>JAQCCA010000246.1 GCA_027621155.1 Pseudomonadota bacterium
GCGCGTATTTTCATGGGCTTTGGCTCAGCTTTCGCCTTTATTGGCGTGCTTGTCGTTGCCAGTCATGTCTTTAGCAGGCGCTATTTCACTTTAATTGCTGGCATCACCCAGATGCTTGCAGCACTAGGTGCCATGTGTGGCGCATTACCGCTTATTCCACTAATTGATCACTTTGGTTGGCGTGCAACGATGATGATTATTAGCAGCTTTGGCTTGATTCTCTTGATTATCATGTTTTTCTATTTAAAGCTTCCTAATAAACACCTAACAACGAAACCCGTGACAAGTTCATGGCTTGCTTTCAAGTCTGTTGCTCGTCAGTCGCAAACGTGGATGATCGCAATTTATGCCTGTTTACTATGGATGCCAATGGCAGTTGTTGCCTCACTTTATGGCATTCCTTTTGTTGAGCAATACTTTAACGTTCCCTTTTCAGTCGCTGCAACCATTGTCACTTTCATGTGGATTGGTATTGCCGTTGGCAGCCCCTTGTTTGGTTTTCTTGCCGATAAAACAGAACATATTAAACGCGTGCTTGTACTTTGTGCGGTAATTGGCACTGTCGCTTTTGGATTTATTACACTAGCGCCAATTAATAGCGTCACAGTTCTTGTTATATTATTTTTTGCTGCAGGCGCTGCATGTGCGGGACAAGCGTTAAGCTTTTCTTTGGTTTCACGCATTAATAAGCTAGAGCATCGCGCCACTGCTATTGGCTTTAATAATATGGCGGTTGTTATTTCGGGCTTTATTTTCCAGCCATTTGTTGGCTATGTCATCCGTGAAAGTCAGTCACAACCCACAACGAACTACCTATATGATGGCTCAAGTTACCATAATGGTATGATTATCGTATTATTTGGTTATTTGATTGCTAGCATAGCTGTTATTTTCTTGATTAAAGTACCACATAGCAATAGTGATAATAGCGATATAGCTATGCTGAAAGCTTAGAATTTAAAACGCACTTTGATGTGCTTCTTTGTGGAAGAAATCAATATCTGAGGTTGCTGAGCGCTCAAACTTGGTACGCTTACGCCATTTATAGCCAAGATATAAAATAACAAACAAAATCACGCCACTATACGTTGCAAAGAAAGCACCCCATGTTGCGGTACCTGATAACATTTGTTCTACTTGCGTACCAAACATCATCACAATCAAAGCGACAATCGAAATAATGGGTCCATATGGATAAAACTTTGATTTATAAGCCAAATCATCAAGGGATCTGCCTTGCTTGATATATGCTCGACGAAAACGCAAATGGCTAATCGAAATACTCAACCAACCGATATATCCAGACAAGCTGATTAAATTCACTAACCAGTTGAAAATTGCGCCATTACCGATAAAAGATGCTAAGAAAAACGTAGCACCCAAGATCGATGTCACTAGTACGCCAATCACAGGCACACCACGACGATTCGTTTTAGATAAGACTTTAGGCGCTTGTTTTGATTTAGATAAATACCATAACGTACGTGATGAGGTATAAATGCATGAGTTTGCCGCCGATAATACTGCGGTAACTAATACGATATTAACGAGCGTTGCGGCATAGGTGAATCCTGTACTTTGAAACACCATGGTAAAAGGACTCATGGCAACATTAGATTCAGGGTTTGCTAACCAAGTTGCCGTATATGGCACCAAAAAGGCAATAACGCCTAATGCACAAACATAGAACAAGGTTAAACGCCAAAACGTACTACGAATGGCCTTAGGTATCGCCTTTCTTGGGTCTTTTGCCTCGCCTGCGGCAACACCGACAATTTCTGTCCCTTGGAATGAATAGCCAGCAATTAGAAACACGCCCAATATCGTAAATATTCCACCATTAAATGGCGCATTTGCAATATGCCAGTTACTAAAGCCGACGGCATGACCATTCTCACTAATGCCAAAAATAGCCAACACGCCAACCAAAATAAAAATGATAACAAATGATACCTTTATAAAGGATAGCCAATATTCTGACTCACCATACATCGATACGGAAAACAAATTTATAGCAAGGATAATGACAAAGAAAATCGCACTCCACATTACCACAGGGGTATCCGGAAACCAAAACTGCATCAAAAGTCCAGCACCCAGCAAATCCGCAGAGATTGTCATCGCCCAGTTAAACCAATAATTCCAACCCATGGCAAAGCCAAGCGCTGGATCCACAAACTTCTCTGAATACTTGTTAAAAGAACCTGTACATGGCGCATATGTTGACATCTCACCTAGGCTAGTCATTAGCATATAGACCACGATTGCAACGAGTGCATAACCAATCAATGCACCAGCCGGACCAGCCTGTGAAATGGCTGAACCACTGGCAAGAAATAACCCTGTACCAATAGTGCCACCTAACGCAATCATTGTTAAATGACGTGTTTTTAAGTCACGTTTTAATTTAGTTGATTTCATGCCTTCCCCTTTTTAATGTAACACACTCAAATTTAAGTGTACTTGATAACATTCGTTAATATCCTATTAATCAATCCTCACAGTAATTTACCGAAAAAAATGAGCATGCGCGACAAAAATTTCTGATAAATGTTATAAAAGTTATATAAAAATGATAAATCATCTAAACGGAAGGAAATAAACCAACGACAGCCAAAATAGTACAATTTTCATCACCTAATCAGATCGCTAGCACCTAAAAATGTTATCAAGCTACAGATTAAATTGGATATCAATTATTTTTGGAGTATCCAACATCGCTTCCAATGTCAGAATATTTTCTTGCAAAACGGGCATACCAGGATTGAGATAATTAGCAATCCAGCCGATACAGGGTATTTGTTGCTGTTTAAGATAGCGCTCAGTTAATAAAGCATTATTAATACAACCAAGCTTCATGCCGACAACCAAAAGCACTGGAATATCCAAGACCTTTAAGTAGTCCGCCCATGTTTCATTGAAATTTAATGGCGTTAACAAGCCACCTGCGCCTTCAATAAAGATGATATCACTGTTAATTTGCGCTAAAGAATGCTTGGTTTGTGCAACAAGTTTTTCAACAGTTAATGATTTATTTGCTTGCTCTGCGGCAATATGCGGGGCAATAGCAGGCTCATAAACGTTAGGGTTTATTACTTCATAAGGAAGTGGCATAGAAGATGCCTCTTGTAAAGCCAATGCATCTTCATTAACCAGGCAACCATCTTGGATAAA
>JAQCCA010000019.1 GCA_027621155.1 Pseudomonadota bacterium
TTCTTGACCCCAAAGGGCATATCGATCATCACATGCTCAGCTGAAATATGCTTAAGCACCCCGACATAACGAATATTATGCGATTTAACCGTGACAATGCTTTGCTTATTATACATATCAAACAACCATCGCTTGGTTTTATCATTTATTTGCATGATTGTCTCCTCCATACACAAGATATCAATATCGTACTGATACCCCATAAGCTTGAATACAAACTTACTTTTTGTTTTCTCTCTTAATCTTGGTAATGATAGATAGGAACTGACTAAAATACAATATTCAAAAAAGCAACTTTAGCCGAAAAAAACCGTGGATCTTAAACCCCACTATGGAAACGAAACTCTGTATCTGGTGATTCTATCAG
Source organism: Pseudomonadota bacterium (assembly GCA_027621155.1). Lineage (GTDB taxonomy): Bacteria > Pseudomonadota > Gammaproteobacteria > Francisellales > Francisellaceae > Caedibacter. The sequence goes on from JAQCCA010000019.1 coordinate 368, forward strand.
CTGCTTCTCCACTGTAGCAAAGCGCTTAATATGGTGCTCGATATCGTCGGTGGCAAATTGTTGTGCAAATTTAAGATAAATAGTGAAATGACGCTGCTCTGATGCTAATAATCCCAAATAAAATTTCTCTAGTTCTTCATCTAAAAAAGGTGCAATAGCACCAAAGCGTTCACACGATCGTGCTTCGATAAAAGCACCAATAATAAGTGTATCAACGAGTCGCCCTTCTTCTGACGTACGCACATGCTTTTTTAGCTCTTTGACATAGCGCGACTCTGATAGTAGACGATATTCAATATTGCGTTTTTTGAGAATGCCTAGTACCTGTTCAAAGTGCACTAGCTCCTCACGGGCAATTTTTGACATTCTCAGCAAAAGCTCTGGATACTCAGTTGATTTGCGATACATAAAGCTAATAGCAGCAGATGCTGCCTTTTTCTCACAATGCGCGTGATCTAACAATAGGATGTCAATGGATGCAAGCGCTTTATCTATCCACGCTTTGGGTGTTTTACATGGCAAAAATGTATCAATCGTTGCTTGGTTAAAATAATTCATTCTAAAAACTTACACTATCATTCTGTTTTAACTTCAGGCTTATACACCCTTCGACTGACACTCAGGGAACCTACAACATGATGGTTTAGACATAATCTCATTTTATTCTTGATTGTGCATATCAACGGCACCTAGTTTTGGTGCCGTATTTTCCGCTTGTTGTTTGCGATGATTTAACAATGTTTCAAAATAACTATCATCAATTCCACCGGCAACATACTTGCCATCAAACACTGAGGTATCAAAATCTTGCAAGTGCGGTGCCTGTTTACGCACGGCAGCAACTAGATCATCGGTCGTTAGATAAAATAAATGATCCACACCAATCCACTGACGAATTTCATCAATACTGCGATTGTGCCCAATAAGCTCATCATGCGTTGGCATATCGATACCATAAACATTAGGGTATTTAACCACCGGTGCTGTGGATACGATTGAGACTTTTCGCGCCCCTGCTTTTCTTGCCATCTCAACAATCAACTTTGAGGTGTTGCCGCGCACAATAGAGTCATCGACCAACAGCACATGCTTACCTTTAAACTCATGATCAATGGTATTGAGCTTCTTGCGAATAGATTTCTGACGTGCTGCTTGATTAGGCATAATAAATGTGCGCCCAACGTAACGATTTTTGACAAAACCTTCACGATACGGCACATCCAAAACACGTGACAATGGCAATGCCGCGTGGCGCCCTGAGTCAGGCACTGGAATCACCACATCGATATCATGCTCTGGCAATTCAGCTAAGATGTTTTTTCCAGCAATGCGTCCCATTTCTAAGCGGGCACTGTAAACAGACGCACCATCAATTACAGAGTCAGGGCGCGCTAAATAAACATATTCAAAAATGCAAGGTGATAAGCTCGCGTTAGGGGCACATACTTTACGCGTGAGCTCCCCATCAAGAGAGATAAAAATCGCCTCACCAGCTCCCAGATCACCAATCACCTCGTAACCATCACAATCTAATGCAACGGTTTCAGAGGCAACCATATATTCTTTTTTGCCATCAACTTCCTTTACACCCAACACCAAGGGACGAATACCATGCGGATCACGAAAGGCAAATAAACCAGCCCCCGCGATCACACCAACAACGGCATAGCCACCAATACAGCGCTGATAAAGCTTGGTTAATGCGTTAAAAAAGATATCCGTTGAAAAATTGGTGAGTGATACTTCGGCTTTGTGTAACTCTGAGGCTAATACATTAAGTAACAGCTCCGAGTCCGAGCTTGTGTTAATATGGCGAAAATCACGCTCCAACAATTCTTTGCGAATTTCCGTGGTATTAATCAAGTTCCCGTTATGTGCTAAAGCAATGCCATAAGGTGAGTTGACATAAAAAGGTTGTGATTCAAAAACACTATCTGATCCTGCGGTTGGATAGCGCACATGACCAATGCCTAAATTGCCTTGTAAGCGCTCCATGTGACGCGTACGAATCGCTTCAACGACAAGCCCCTTATCTTTGCGTAGCGACATATGATAACCATCACAGGTCAAAATACCTGCAGCATCTTGTCCACGATGCTGCAACATCGTCAATGCATCAAACAACTTTTGATTTGCAGGCTCATGCCCAATAATCCCAACAACACCGCACATAGTTCTCAATCTTCTTGCTGTTTTAAGACCGAGCTATTCTATACTAGTGATATACCCATCGCAAATTATTTTGCGGTGAGTATGCTACGTTAACTGAATGTCACTTAAACGATGTGTTTGCTGACAAAAAAACAAATAAATAGCTGTCATAAACATGCCTAGTGCACAAAAAATCATGACATAACTAAACGCATGAAGCGTAATCGTAGAATGTGCACTAAGCTCAAATACATTAGAAAACGTTGCTAACAAGGTTGCCACCCACGCAACCGCAAAGGCACTTGATAACTGAATAACCGCACTCATAATAACACTACTGACACCAACTTCATCATCACTTACTGTGCTATAAATACTGGAATTAGTCACCATCGTAAAACAGCCAAATGAAGCACCAATAACTGCTAACAAGCCTAAATACAGTGCAAAATCAAAATGACTAAATAACCATGCTAACCCTACATAGCTTAAACACATAAGACCAATGATAATAAGCATATAACGATATAGTCCAAGCGCTTTCAAAATCGGCTTGACCACACGTTTAACAAGCCATGCAGGGATCATAAACGCCATAAAAGCAAGCCCTGCCTCAAAGGCGCTAAAACCATGATGAATCTGCAAATACAATGGCAGCATAAACATCAGCCCCATCGTTGATAAGCGTACCATAACACTGACTAACACTAAGGCATTAAAGCTTTGATGACGAAAAATATTAAGGTTCACAATCGCACCTTGCCTTTTATATCGCGCATAGATCACATACAACAGCAATAACACAATAGCAAAGATTAAAACCACTCCTTTCAGGCTATTTGAAATCGAATGATCGATGACGGTATCTAATACAAACATAAAAAATGCGATAGATATACCAAGCAAGATAAATCCTAGATAATCAAACCCAAAATCTTGTTTTTTGCCATCGATTTTAGGGATAAATCGCCAAGCAAGTACTAATGCAAATAAGCCAATAGGCACATTGATAAAGAAAATATAGCGCCAGTTAAGATAAGTAGTAATCCCGCCACCAATCAAAGGGCCAAGCATAGGCCCGATGGTTAAAATACTCCCCATAATCGTCATTGCATATAGCAGATTCTTCTTATAGACACGCACCAGTATCATCCGCGCTACCGGCATCGTAAACGCACCAAAAAAACCTTGTAATGCTCGAGATACTACAAGCATTGGCAAATTGGTCGATAAACCACAAAGTACAGACGATAGAATAAACCCTATGGCAGAGATGAGTAATATTCTTTTTGTACCAAAGCGCTCAGCCACCCACGTTGACGCTGGCACAAACAACCCCAAAGTTAACAAGTAAACAGTAATAGCAACTTTTAGACTAATCGGGTTCACATCAAATGACGCCGCCATCTGTGGTAAGGAGGTATTTAATGCACTGCCATCAACGAGCTCCATGAGCATAACAATAGCCACTGCATACGCCACAAAAGGCTTTTGATCGCTCATAGCGCGCCTTCAAATCCTAATTGTCGCCATGCCTCAAATAGCATAATTGCCGTAGCATTAGATAGGTTTAAACTGCGACTATTTGCTAGCATTGGCAATTTTATTTGCGTTTGATGCAACCGATCTCTGACTTCTTGCGGTAGTCCTCGACTTTCAGGTCCCAAAAGTAAGACATCATCTTTTTGAAACTCAACTTGATGATAGTATTGATTGGCTTTTGTTGTACATGCCCATATTCGCTTATCAGCATGTGCCTCAACAAAATGTTGAAAGTTCTTGTATCTAAGCACTGCGGCAAACTCATGGTAATCCAATCCAGCGCGACGCAACTTTTTATCATCCAGATCAAAACCTAGTGGCTCAATCAAATGAAGCTTCGCCCCAGTATTGGCGCACAAACGAATAATATTCCCAGTATTAGGCGGAATCTCAGGCTCATATAGCGCAATATGAATCATTTTATCAAAACTCTATGGATGCATTGCGCAGTATTGTATACCAGACACAAGACTTTTTCAGGCTTTACATGCACTAAGCAATGAAATACCGCTGGTAGCTGCCATTAACTGTTTAGGTGTAGGCAGATAAAATATGATACGATAGCCAAGCTTTATATATTTTGATAACAAGAGTTAAGGATAGTGATTATGACAATAATGGTCATTGGCAGTGCCAATATTGATCTGATTATACAGGTTGAACACATTCCAAGCCCAGGAGAGACAATTTTAGGTGGGCAATTTTTAACAGCTTCAGGTGGCAAGGGTGCTAATCAAGCGGTTGCAAGTGCGCGCCTAGGTAGTGATGTGTGTTTTGTTTCCTGTGTCGGTGAGGATAGTTTTGGCGAAACACTTATCAGTAATTACCGCAAAGATAATATCAATATCAAACATATCAAGCGCAGCACTGAACCCTCTGGTGTTGCGATGATTTATGTTGCCCAAAATGGTGAAAACTCGATTGCAGTAGCCCCTGGCGCTAACGCTTTATTAACACCTCAAGATTTAGATAAACTTACCGCGCAATTTGCGCATAGTCAAATTATTCTGACACAATTAGAAACCCCCATTGAAACCATTATGCGTGCTGGCGAATTAGCCAAAAGTAATCAGTGCTTATTTGTGCTTAATCCAGCACCTGCGCAAAGCTTACCTGATAACCTTTACCCACTGATTGATATCATCACACCTAATGAAACAGAAGCAACACTCTTGACCGGCATTGAGGTTACAGATGAGTCATCAGCACTTATGGCTGCCAAAGTGCTCTTTAATCGTGGTGTTAATAACGTTATTATCACCATGGGTGCACAGGGTGCTTTCTTCTATGATGGCAATACTGCAAAGCTTATTCCCACACGAAAAGTAGCTACCATTGATACCACGGCAGCTGGGGATACTTTTAATGGCGCTTTGGTTAGTGCACTTGCTCAAAATAATACCTTGCTAGAGGCTATTGCATTTGCTAACAAAGCAGCAGCGCTCTCCGTCACTAAACTAGGGGCGCAAAGCTCTATTCCCTATCTTGATGAAATCACACACTCAACGAGTCACATATGATTGATCAAAAAGAACTTAAAGCATACCTCAATCAACTATTAAATGTTGATATGATCACGGATTATTGCCCTAATGGTCTACAAGTTGAGGGCATGAAAAATATTCACACCATTGTTACAGGTGTTAGTGCCAGCCTTGAACTAATAGAAGCCGCTATTTTAAAGAAGGCAGATGCCATTCTTGTGCATCATGGCTATTTTTGGAAAGGCGAGAACCAAACTATTACCGGCATAAAATACCAACGCATCAAAGCACTGATCAAGCATGATATCAATTTGTTTGCGTATCATTTGCCGCTTGATGTTCATCCAACACTGGGTAATAACGCACAATTAGCTCAACTTCTAGATCTTAATGTGAACGCTGAATTTGATACAGGCACCACACCAAGTTACGGGATTATCTGTAATCATCAAACCACATTAGCAGATCTTACAAAGCTTATTACTGCTAAATTGAAACGCACCCCTCTTATTGTCGGTAACATGAAGCAAGAAATTCAAAAGATAGCGATTTGCACTGGTGGCGCGCAAGATTTTATTGAACACGCCTATCATGCTGGTGCCGATATTTATATCTCAGGTGAAATCTCTGAACGCACCACCTTAATTGCACGTGAGTTAGGTATCACCTATATCGCTGCGGGTCACCATGCCACCGAGCGCTATGGCATTCAAGCGCTTGGAGAGCATCTTGCACAGCGCTTTGACTTGACGCATCACTTTATTGATATTGATAACCCAGTTTAAGTCATTTGCTTTGTGCACTTTTTTACTTTTTTTCTTTCTCTGTTTTTTTAGACATTCTGCCAACATTGCCTAAAAAATAAAAATAGTGTAAATTCGCGGACTTAACCGATGAGAAACACGATGGATTTCACTTATGAAATTAGGACGCATTTTTTTTGGCGACCCTATTCCCAAAGCCCAGGCTGAAGAGCATGCTTTATCAAAAAAACATGCATTAGCTATTTTTTCTTCCGATGCACTATCCTCCGTAGCATATGCAACTGGTGAGATTTTAACTGTGCTTATCTTGGCAGGTACAGCAGCCCTAGCAATGTCGATGCATATTGCTATTTTTATTGCCATTTTGATTGTTGTCGTTGGCGTATCCTACAAACAAGCGATCGATGCTTATCCTGAAGGCGGTGGCGCATACATTGTGGCACGCGAGAATTTAGGCACCTTTATGGGGCTTCTTGCCGCGGGTGCGCTGATGCTTGATTATATTTTAACGGTGGCAGTGAGTGTCTCGGCAGGCATTTTAGCAATTACTTCGGCTTTTCCTGAAGTACAATCACATGCTGAGCTCATGGCTGTTATCGCGATTATTTTTATCATGTGGATGAACCTGCGTGGCATGAAAGAATCAGCTTCTGCCTTTATGTGGCCAACTTACGCTTTCGTTGTCGTCATATTATCAATGGTTGGTATTGGACTTTATCGCTATCTTACTGGAAATTTACCTCCCGTTGATTACTCACATGCGACAGACCTTATGGCGCCATTAACAGGGGTATTAACCTTGACACTCATTCTGCGCGCCTTTTCATCAGGATGTTCAGCAATGACGGGAATCGAGGCTGTTGCTAATGGTGTGATGTCATTTAAACAGCCACGCGCTAAAAATGCATCGATCACCTTGATGGTGTTGATCGTACTTTTGATTTCGATGTTTTTAGGTATCTCCTTTCTGGCATCTAAACTAGAGTTACAGCCTCTAACCGATCAGAGTTTATTATCGCAAATCGGACACAATATTTTTGGTGGCGGCGTATTTTATTACCTATTACAAACAGTTACTTGCTTAATTTTATTATTAGCTGCCAATACCTCGTTTGCGGGCTTCCCACTCCTAACCTCAATGATTAGTAAAGATGGTTACTTACCAAGACAACTACAAAACGTTGGTGATCGCTTAGCCTTTAGTAATGGTATTTTGGCACTTGCTGTTTTTGCTTGTGTGTTAATTATTGTCTTTCAAGCCAATACCAGTGCGCTTATTCCGCTATATTCCATCGGTGTATTTTTAGCCTTCACCCTCTGCCAAGCAGGGCTTGTGCGCGTATGGTATAACCGTCGTCGCACGGTCAAAAGCTGGTGGATCAAAGCAAGCATCAATAGCTTCGGTTGTCTTTGTACTTTTATTGCCGTCATTGTCGTTATCGAGTCTAAATTTTTTGAAGGTGCGTGGATTATCATCATTGCTTTGCCGCTATTAATTCTGATGTTTTATCGTATTGCTCATCATTATCGTTTAGCCGATCAAGAGCTGTCATTAAGTGCTGATACCGGTTTGATTGAAACCTCATTACAAAAAGACACACAATTAAAAGTAATTGTGCCTGTGTCAAAATTACATAAAGGCACGATTGCAGCGCTTAGTTTTGCGCGCAAGATATCGCCTGATATCACACCGGTGACCATCAACATAAACCCTGAAAAAACCGCACGCTTACAAAAGCAATGGAATGAATTAAACTTCCCTGAAGAGCTTGTTGTTTTAGATTCGCAATATCAATCACTCTCAAGACCATTAATCAAGTTTATTCGTCGCACGGATTTAACTGAGCCTGAGCGAGGGTTGGCTGTCTTGGTTCTTCCTAAAGCAGAAACCACCAAACTATGGCATACATTCCTGCATAATCAAAAAACTGCTCTGTTACGTTGGGGCTTAAAAAGTGTCAGTAAAACCGAGACCAAAGGTCAAGCACGAATTATTGTTGAAGTTCCTTATCAACTAACTGTTTAGCACAGCTACTTATTAATCTTCAATCACTCGATTTAAATCACCATGCTCTTTACACATTGCAACATAAGACTTAGTCGTGATTAATATATAAAAAATCACAGATATAATCGCAACAAACCAGATATTTGGCACGATGTATAATAACCACAAGTAAGCAATAAATGGCAGAATAAACAATAATAGTTTTTGCACGCCAACTTTGTGTTGCACGAAAGCATAGATGAGCAATAGAATCGTTAGTGAACTATTGACCAACATCAAATCATGACTTGGAATCGTGAGCATGATAAGCCCTAAAATCACAAAGACAACCAATCCTAACCAACGTGTTTTAGGCGCAATTGCCCCCATACTAATCGGTGCTGCCATATATCCAACAACATGATAACCAGTGACCACAACCATCAACGCCGCCCAGCTCTCGGCATTAAATAAGACAATCGCTGCTAACACCCAGTTAATCATCATTGAGCGCTTTGAGAAGTTATATACAGGATCAAGCTTGGCAATCCAGCGCGGCATTTGCCCTTCTGCTGACATTGCGTAAAGCATGCGTGATGAAGCACCAAGATAAGTATACCCCGTGCCCGATGGACTGACCACACTATCTGCTAGCAACAAAATAGCTAAGAAATTCAAACCTAACAACATCGCTAAATTCAATAATGGTGATGAGAAATTCATGCCTTGCCAGCCACCATTTTTAACCAAAAGCTCATGTGGAACGGCTGCCATAAATGCATACTGTAAGCCCATATAAACGATCAAAATAATAAAGATCGACAAGATAATGGACAACGGCACATTACGTTTTGGATTTTTAATCTCACTGGCAAACGAGACACTGATCTGAAAGCCATTAAATGAGTAAATCAATCCCGCACCAATAATTGCCATCACCGCACTGCTAAAGCCATAATCACCATTTGTTGGTAAATTAAAGTTGTTACTCAATCCTGAGTGATCAAATGCGGCAATCAAAAAAACAACGATTGCAAATAATGGTGTGAAAACCTTAAGCACAGTGACCACATTGTTTACTCGTGTTAACAGCTTAATGCCATAAAAGTTCACGACCAAGTAGACAAACAAAATACCTAAAGCTAAAAACTTACCACCATAAGTTAATACATGATTCTGCATCAACGCATCAGACCCAATCGCTGCAGATAAGTACTGTGTTGTTGCTTGTGCCTCAGTGGCAATCACCACCATAATGCCAAACCAGTTAGCAAATGCAAACGGCATACCAAAGATGCCATTGTGTGATAACGCACTTGATCGTGTTGTGGCTCCACGCACTGGATAAACGGCAACGACCTTTGCCAAACATAAGCCAACCAATAAGACTAAAATAGCAGCTAGAATCCATGCAACAAATGCCCAGTTTCCTGCGATTTTTGCGGTTAATTGCGCACTAAAAAGCCAGCCTGAGCCTACCATACAAGTGGCACTTAACAAAGTTGCACTTAATAGTGATACGCCTGATTTTTTTGGTGTGAACTCTGCACCCATATTCCTCTTCCCTCTTTTAATTCTATTATTTACATTCGTTTTTATACCTTATAAATATCACAGTGCCACAAACCTCCTTTAACGAGCATTGACGATAGATATATGTTTAAAAATACAGCACTATTTTTGCCAAATACATGCCGCCCCAAGCCGACAGACTATAGCGTTATTTTTATGGCTTGTAAATATGTAACAATATGTAATAGATAAATTAACTATTTCAAAATGATTAACTTTAACTCAAATTGATTATTTATAAATCAAAATTATGCAAATTGACCAGCAGCCCACCCTGACGCCCATGCCCACTGAAAGTTATATCCACCAAGCCATCCGGCAACATCAACGACCTCGCCGATGAAATAAAGTCCTTTAATTTTGTGAGTTTCCATTGTTTTTGAAGATATTTCATCGCAGCTCACCCCACCTTTGGTGACCTCAGCTGTGCGATACCCTTCCGTGCCACACGGTTTTATCTGCCATGATTGTAAGCATTGCATCATCTGCTCGATCTCACTATTAGAAAGATCCGCGAGCTTTTTATTAAGTAATAATTCATCCACAAATAAAGGCAATAGCCTTTTAGGTAGGTAATTTTCTAACAGTGACTTTAAGAGTGTGCCACCCTGTGATTTTTTGTGCACATGAAGCAATTCACTTAACGAGGTTATTTCTGGCAATAAGTTGATGTGCAAATAGTCTCCCAGCTGCCAATAAGATGAGATCTGCAACATCACAGGTCCACTTAAGCCGCGATGTGTAAAGAGTAAATTCTCACGAAAGCTCTGATTATTACAACTGACCTCCGTAAATACAGAAACGCCTGAAAGCTCAGCATATTTTAATTTATCATGCTCACCAAGCACAAAGGGCACTAATGCCGCTGAAGTTGGCAGCACTTGAAGACCAAACTGGCGCGCAATCTCATAGCCAAAGCCTGAGGCACCCATCGTTGGGATTGAGAGCCCCCCTGTAGCAATAACAACAGACCCGGCATGATAATCACCTAAGGTTGTTTTAACATAAAATCCAAGCTCAGCTGATGCCGCTTGATCACATTGGCGCAGCTGATTAACTGTCGTATTCAGTTTAATTTCAACCTGATATTTACGGCATTCATTAAGCAGAATATCAACGATTTCATGTGACTTACCATCACAGAAAAGCTGCCCCAATGTTTTCTCATGATAATTTAGCTGATAAGCATCAACCAATGCGATAAAATCCCATTGCGTATAACGCGTTAAAGCAGACTTACAAAAATGCGGGTTTTGTGATAAAAAGCGCGCCGGCTCAACATAATAATTCGTGAAATTACAGCGTCCTCCACCTGACATAAGTATCTTTTTACCGACTTTATTAGCATGATCAAGAACCAATACTTTGCGTCCTCTTTTCGCCGCCTCAATGGCACACATAAGCCCTGAGGCACCCGCCCCAATAACAATAACATCGACTTTCATTATGACGCTTTAAATACTTGCTTGATCTGGAAATGCTTATCAACAACGACCAAATCAGCATCAGCCCCTTTTTTGATATCTCCTTTAGAATGCTGCATATTAAGACTCTTTGCGGCATTATAGCTTGTCATCTTAACAATTTCCGGCAAACTGCAGTCACTATATGTGAGCATATTTTTTAATGCATTATTCATCGTCAACACACTGCCGGCTAATACACCATTTTCTAGTCGTGCTTCATTATTTTTGACAATTACTTTTTGCCCACCAAGCTCAAATACACCCTCACCATGAGCTTGCGCTGACATTGCATCAGTAACCAAAAGAATACCATCAGCTCCTTTTACACGATAAACCATATCAACGATTTCAGGCGCCAGATGCACGCCATCAACAATCAGCTCGGCGATAACCTTCTCTGACATTAATAAAGCGGTTGCGGCTCCTGGTTTACGGTGATCAACGCCACTCATTGCATTAAATAAATGCGTCGCTTGAGAGCAACCTCGATCAATTGCAGCTAATGCTTCTTTTGCTGTGCAATTGGTGTGCCCAATCGAAGCAATCACTTGCTCACTAACACACCAATCAATCACATGATTAGCACCCAACATCTCTGGCGCAAGCGTGATTTTCTTAACTAGGTTATTTGCCTTATGTTGCCAGCTCTTAAGCTTAGCAATCGAAGACTCCTGCAAAAACTCAGGGTTTTGCGCACCAATTTTATCCGGTGATATAAAAGGTCCTTCTAAATGCACACCTAAGATATTAGAAAAATGCCCCCCATGAGCATGCGACTTATTAAAGTCAGCAACACCATTAAGTGCTTTACTAATTGCTGCTTCAGTTTGGGTCATTGTCGTTGCCAAAAATGAAGTAACCCCTTGGCGATACAAGGATGATGTAATCACTTTTAGGGACTCAATTTCACCATCCATCACATCACAGCCACAACTGCCATGAATATGGGTATCGATAAATCCCGGAATCACCTTATCACTTTGATGGTATTCAACGACGGGTAAATGTAAAAAACTCGAGTGTGGCTCACCAACTGCCATGATTTTGCCACACTCAACGGCAATTTCACCTTCTAGAACAGCATCTTTAGTGACGATTTGGGCGCCTGTTATTCGATAACTTTGCATCACTTACACCGTTTGTGTCACTTTATTGAGGTTCTCTGGCTGATCTGGATTTAAGCCGCGTTCTGTAGCAAGCTTAGCTGCCATGGTGTAAAAGCTTTGAATCAATAAAATCGGATCCAATAACGGATGTAAACTTTTGGTTGTCTTAAGGTTATGTGTGGTGTCAACATGCTGTGTTCCAGGCATGGCAAACATCACATTAGCACCCATTTGATGCATTTTTTGCGCCAACTCGATTGTGCCCTTAGCTGATGCATCATTTTGTGCAAAAACCAAGGTTGGGAATGTTTTTTTAATCAAAGCAAATGGACCATGCAATACTTCAGCCGAACTAAACGGCTCTGAATGCAAGCATGCTGTTTCTTTAAGCTTCAAAGCGGCTTCTTGAGCGATTGCATAGCCGTAACCGCGCCCAATAACATAGGCATCTTGTTCATCTTTTAACGCATCAATCACCACTTGCCAATCAAGATTCGCCGCTAAGGATAAATATTCAGGTAACGCATTAAGTGCTTCTTGCAATACCCTATCTTCAGTATAAATAGCGATAAACTGTGCCAAGGCGGTTAACGCACAGATATAACTTTTGGTTGCAGCAACCGCCTTTTCTTCTCCTGCTAAAAGTGGTACGACAAATCTTGCTGCATTTGCCAATGGCGAACCTTCAACATTAACTAAGGCAACGGTGGTTGCCTGATTTTTCACACTTAGGAATGATTGCACTAAATCAGGGCTTTTACCTGACTGTGAAATACCTAAAAAAAGACTATTTGCCACCGCTGTTTGACTTTGATAAATCGTATAAATAGATGGCGCAATCGATGCCGTAATCAAACCCATCTTACTTTCTAATAAATACTTGGCATAGGTTGCTGCATGATCCGAACTACCGCGAGCAACGGTTGCTGCAAATGCCGGCTGATGCTCCTTAAGATAGGTACAAATTTCTTGCCAAATCTTTGCATTATACTGTAATTGTTCGGCAACTTTAGTAGGCGCTGACAACGCCTCTTGATACATAATCGTTTTAGACATAAACCTTCCCCCTTATAATAAGAGAAACTATTGTAGCAATTTAAACATAGTCATCACAAACCATTTTACAGAGTTTTTTTGTATGGCATTTTGCGTGCTTTTTAAAACGGTCTTTTAAGCATCTTTTCAACTTCACCAATATGCGTCTCTTCTTCAACGATAAGACCTCGTGCATATTCTTCCAAAATGATGGATTTTGCTTCTTCTGCCAATGCTAAAAGCTCACGATATAGTTTTAACGCACCATGCTCGTGCTCTAAACTTTCCGTTAAAATCTCATCAATATTATGCTTATGAGTTTCGGTTAAAGGTGCGATTTTAAGTGATGGATGCTCACCAAAATGGGTGATCATCTCACCGGCTTGCGTTGCATGTGTTAGACTCTCTTGTGCTTGCGCACGCATCCAACTGACAATTGGAATTCTGCCATGACCAATAATCATTAATGAATAATGTGTATAACGCACCACCCCTGCCATTTCATGCTCAAGGATTGCGTTTAAAGCTTGAAAAATTTTATCCTTTTTTGCAGCAACTAATTCCATTGTATTTCTCCTGTGTATTTTAGTTGTATTCTTGCGCTTTCAAAGTCTGCCACAAGCGCACTGCTAAAAACAAGTTAAAATAACTTAAAAATAATTGCCGTAGCAAGTTTACATTTAATGCCACATGCATTTATCATTTGTACCGTCATTATACATTGAAGAGGATACCTAGATTGGACGTTCCGCTGGAACTTATTACAAGCTTTTTAACCATCACCGCGCTTGAGACTATCTTAGCGATTGATAATTTACTGTTTATTTATCTTGTAACTGCCAAACTTCCCGTTCACCAACAACGTAAAGCGCAAATAACTGCTATTTCATTGGCAGCAATAATGCGTATCGTCTCATTGCTTTTTATTAGTCTAATCATGCAATGGACAATACCGATTTTTTCCATTTTTGGTAATGGCATTAGCATTAAAGATATGATTTTAATCATTGGTGGATTGTTCTTATTGTGTAAAGCACTACATGAAATCTATCTGTTATACCGCCCCAAAACCGTTGCAACACAGGTTGCCAAAAACATGCTAAGCGCAATTGCGCAGATTATTTTAATCGATGCAGTTTTTTCAATCGATAGTGTGATCACTGCGATTGGTTTAAGTGACAATATTTTTGTGATCGCAGCATCTATTCTTGCCTCATGCGCGATTATGTTATTGGCTTCACGCTTTTTAATAAAATCAACACATTCACTACAACTGAAATTAATCGCGTTGACTTCACTTATTTTTATAGGTTTGATTCTAATGGCAGCAGGCATAGACATCGTCATCGACAAATCATATCTTTTGGTAGCGCTTGGCTTTTCTATTATTATTTTCATTTTTCAAACATCACTTAAAAGGAAAACTTAAGCCAAATGCCTATATATTTACCTTATATCTCTGCAGAGTATGCGCTGATCTCTTATGGTTAATCAGAAATCAACGGCTTGCATTAAGCTTTTAAACACTATAGTATTAGCTACCGTAGGTGCCAGAGAAAAACAAGCAGTAGCGCACCCCCCCTAGCGTGATTCACACGGATGTTTTCTGACTTGCTTGCACCTACACAACCTAAACACATCCCCATAAAAACACTCGATGACATTAGTCTAAAAGCTATTTATAATACGTTTACATTAGATCCTCGGCTTAATGCAAACCAATAAAATGGCGTATAACTTAACTTACAAACAAATTCAAATTTTTTTACAAGTGGTTGAAACAGAAAACTTAACTGAGGCCGCCAACTTACTTCATTTAACACAACCTGCCGTCACCAAACAAATCAAAAGTTTAGAAATGGACGTTGGCAAGAAGCTCTTTTATTTTAATGGGCGCAAGTCACTCTTAACCGCTGAAGGTGAAAGCTTCCTGCCCTATGCGCGCGAAATTCAAGCGTCATTTAAAAAGTTGCTATATCATTTATCGCATGAAAACAAAGACTATAAATTGAACCTTGTTGTCTCACCCATTTATGATGAGTGGATTATTCAGATATTAAAGCAAGTGAAAAAATCACACCCTAAGTTAAATTATAATATCAACTTTACAACTCTTGATTACACGGCATTGTATGAGCGTTACGATGGTGATTTAATTATAGCCTCACGTGATATTTTAGATAAGAAATATTACAACGAAAAAGTCTGCAATTTAGAAAACTCACTAGTCTGCTCAAGTGACAATCATGAATTATTAAACAACTTAAACATTGATAATATCTTCAAACAAACCTTTATCACCCTTAAATTGCAATCGCTACTTTATGAGCAAACCATCAAGTCCGTACCCAAAAATACAGACATCTCGATCTTTTCAAATGCGCAAGTTGCTAAAAAAGCCATTGTTGCTAATTTAGGTATCGGTTGGTTGCCTGACTTTATTTTGCAAAAGGAAATTAAAGATGGTCGCTTGATTCGTATTGCTGACGCATTAAAAACCAAGGGTGCCTCTGCCAATGATCTACAAAAAGTCACCATGAAGGGATTTACTGCCTATTTGGCATACCATTTAGATAAGCCGATCAATAAAGTAATGCGTGAATTTATTCAAGCGCTGTTTGAGTTATCAACTTTGGCTAATTTAAATTTGAGTAAGACAAATATTTAACATTCTTCTTAAGGGCTCAGCCGCCCCCCACAACAGTTGATCGCCCACGGTAAAAAGTTGAATATGGCGCTCTGAAAGATTAGTCTTTTTCAAGCGTCCAACCGCAATACCCAAGGTATTACTCACTGCCATCGGCGTTAAATACTGAGCGGTTTGTTTAGGATCATTATCAACAAAACGCACCCATTGATTTGCACTTTTTATTTTTTGTTCTATTTCTTTTAAATCAATTGCTTGTTTAAGCTCAATTGTTAGCGCCTGACTATGCGCTCTTAACACAGGAACGCGCACACAAATGCCATCAATTGGCAAGGTGGATGATCGCTGTAGAATCTTGTTCATTTCTGCTTGCGCTTTCCACTCTTCTTTGCTTTGCCCATTTGCCAATGGTGCATCAATAAAGGGCAGAATATTATATGCCATCGGGGTCAAAAACTCCGTACATGGAAAATTGCTAGCAGTCACTTTACTGTGAATATCACGCTCAAGTTTCAAACTATCTGTCATGTCAACATTATTAGCTAAAGACGTTTGCTTAACGAGCTCAATCATTGCCCTAGCACCGGCACCAGACACCGCCTGATAGCTCATGACGGAAATCCAATTAATGAGATCTTCTTGAAGTAAGCCTTGAATCGCTAACATCATCAAACTCACGGTGCAGTTACCACCAACAAAGTTCTTAACTCCACTTGCTAAAGCGTGATCAATCACATCACGATTGATAGGATCCAATACAATCACACTATCCTCATCCATGCGCAGATGAGAAGCCGCATCAATCCAATAACCTTGCCAACCGTTAGCTCTCAATTTAGGTAAAATCTCAGCGGTATAATCACTGCCTTGGCAGGTGACGATAATCTCCATTTGCATCAAGCTATCGATGGCATATGCATCTTGTAATAATTGAGCACCAACACCATGGATATCCGCTATCTGCTCTTTTTGTGATGCGCTAAAGAAGACGGAATTTAATGACGCAAAGTCATTATTTTGATGCATGCGTTCAAGCAAGACTGACCCAACCATACCACGCCAACCAATAAAGCCAACATTCTTCATTTGCTTTTTAATCATATTTCCCTCATCAACTTTATCTAAGTAACTATGTGAATATTATCAGGTATTTTTTGGATTCTCGGATCAAGCCCGAGAATGACAATGAATCGCCATATCCGAGCTTGACTCGAATATCAATGATTACCAATAAGTTATTGTTTAAGCACTTATTTCTATACTCTAGTCACCACTATTTTTATACCAATTAAACTGCCAAAATGCACCGTCTTGTTTAAGATTGTTATCAAACTGATCACACACCCACGCTAAGAATACAAGAGCAGGTGGAAAGACAGTGGTTTGCGCGGCTATGTCTTTCTCTGTTTCGCCTTCTATGCTTGGTGATAAGTCCAAGCGACAGGTGAAACCCTCTTTTGTTGTATGCGCATAATTATCCATCACAAAAGCACAAGCATATTGCTGATCGTAATGACAATCATAGGATTTATAACACGCGGCTAATGGCTCATCATAGATTAGCAGTAAGACTTGTGAATGCGGATTAAGCTGCAAATAAGTCAACGCTTCAATAGCAGCCATAAAAAAGGTATCTTTGCCCGCAGCAATCGAGTTGATATTGGTTTTAATGCCCTGAGATAATGACAAA
>JAQCCA010000247.1 GCA_027621155.1 Pseudomonadota bacterium
CAACGAAGGGCAAAGACTACCACTTCTCTGAAGCCAACATTCAAGAGGCCATTCAAAAGCTCAAAAACGTCAACTATGACGGTCTCCAAAAAACCAATGAAACCATTTACGACCTGATTACCCTTGGCACATCGATGGAACAAACGATAGACGGTAACACAAAAAGTTTTACCTTAAACTACATCGATTGGAAAACACCAGCCAACAATGACTTTCACGTTGTGCCTGAGTTTGAGGTGGAACGAAATCGACGCCTTGAAACAGCCCGGCCTGACATTGTGTTATTCGTCAATGGTATCCCACTGGGTGTCATTGAATGCAAATCTCCAAAAGTAGATATCGATCAATCGGTATCTCAACACATTCGAAACCAAGGGGATGAATATATTCCTAAATTATTTACCTATGCGCAGCTGGTTTTAGGGATTAATAAAAACACCGCAAAATATGCCACAGCCGGAACCCCTGCAAAATTTTGGGGAATTTGGAACGAATTAGAAGATAAAGAGATTGAGATAGCAGATTTAATCAAGTCACCCATCGAGGACTCTCAAAAAGACACCTTATTTTCAGGTGAATTTTCAAAATCCAGGACTTTTTTCGACTCATTGGAAAAAGAAGGGCCAAGGCTCATCATAGAACAGGACAAGGCCTTGTATAGTTTATGTCGTCCAGAACGATTATTGGAACTCACCTATCGATTCACCTTGTTTGATGCAGGAATCAAAAAAATAGCCCGTTATCAACAGTTTTTTGTCATACGGTCAACACTAAACCGCATCAAGCGTCGTGATCGTTCCAATAAACGAATCGGTGGGGTGATTTGGCATACGCAGGGTTCGGGGAAATCACTGACCATGGTGATGCTAACGCGAGCCTTGGCTTTAGATACTGAACTTGCAAACCCTAGACTTATTCTTGTCACCGACAGAGATGATCTTGATAAGCAATTAGGCAATACATTTACGGCCTGTGGACTTTCGAAAGAAAGAGCGTCATCTGGTCGAAACCTAGTCAAACATCTCAAGAACAAAGTGGGGATTATTACAACGCTCATTCATAAATTTGATAAAGCTTGGATATCAGAAAAGTTTACAGACGAGTCCCCGGATATTTTTGTTTTAGTTGATGAAAGTCACCGGACAAACTTTGGTTCTCTGGCAGCTAGAATGCGACAGATGTTACCAAACTCGTGTTATTTAGGGTTTACGGGCACTCCTCTTTTAAAGAAAGAGAAGAATAATTTTTCAAAATTTGGCGGGTTAATCGAACCTCATTATTCCATTAAGCAAGCGGTTAAAGATAACGCTGTCTTGCCGCTTCTTTATGAAGGACGCCATGTCGAAATGGTGCAAAATCAAACCGCCATTGACCTTTGGTTTGATCGTCATACGTCTGATTTAACACCCGAACAACAAGCCGACCTAAAAAAGAAGTATGCACGTGCAGAAATGTTAAATAAATCCGATCAGGTGATCTACATGCGAGCATTTGATATTAGTGAACACTACCGAGAAAATTGGCAGGGAACTGGTTTTAAGGCCCAACTTGTGGCACCGAGTAAATTGGCTGCATTAAAATATCAGCATTACCTTAAGGAAATAGGATTTGTCTCCTCAGCGGTCATCATATCGCCTCCTGATAGTCGTGAAGGTCATGAAGCGGTAGACGAAGGACCTTCGGATGACGTTGGGACGTTTTGGAATAAGATGATGAAGCGCTTTGGTTCTGAAGAGGAATATACCAAACAGTTTATTAATCAATTTAAACACGGAAACGACCCTGAAATTTTAATTGTTGTGGATAAGCTTTTAACCGGTTTTGATGCGCCTAAAAATACGGTTTTATACTTGTGTCGAACCTTGAGAGAGCACACTCTTCTACAAGCCATCGCACGAGTAAATCGTCTTTATGAGGGTAAAGAATTTGGCTATATCGTCGATTATGCCAGTGTATTAGGGGAACTTGATAAGGCGCTTACAATGTATGAGGCCTTTGAAGGCTTTGATGAAGAAGACCTTGTAGGAACAATAAGTTCTGTAAAAAGCGAAATTCAACAATTGCCTCAACGCTACTCAGATTTATGGCGTATTTTTAAAGAAATTAAAAATAAGCATGATGAAGAGGCATTTGAAGTGCTGCTAGGGGATGATGAGCGTCGAGAAGATTTTTATGAATGCTTGTCTCAATACAGCAAAACGCTTGCGATTGCTTTATCTACAAATACGTTCATTATGGAAACGGATGAAACAAAGCTTCAACGATATAAACAAGACCTTAGACGTTTCCAAGGTCTCAAAAAAGCTGTCAAACTTCGCTATGCCGAGGCTATCGATTATCGTGACTATGAGCCCAAGATAAAAAAACTTTTGGATACCCATATTCAAGCTAATGAAGTTATTCAACTTAATAAGCCTGTCGACATTTTTGATGACCAAAATTTTGATGAGGTAAAACAAGGACAGGGTGTTCATACAGGCACCTCAACAGCAGCTAAAGCGGATAGTATTGCGCATGCAACAAAGAAAGTGATCCACGAAAAAATGGATGAAGACCCCGCTTTTTATGAAAAGTTTTCGAAACTTATCCAAAAAGTGATTGATGATTTCAGAGCAAGACGGCTTTCTGACTTAGATTATTTAAGTAAAGCAAGTGATATTCGCAACAAAGTTGCGTCTAAAGATCACGATGATGTTCCGAGCAGTATCCAATCAAATGATGAAGCGTGTGCGTACTATGGCGTCATAAAGCCTTACTTTATGAAGTACGAATCAATAAAGTCAGAGACCGACACTATTTCCGCAGAAACTTCATTGAAAATTCAACGCATTATTGATGAACATTGGAAGGTTGATTTTTGGGCGGATGATAATGCTCAAAAGGCGACGATAAACGATATTGATGATTTTCTTTATGACGAAGTGAAAGATAAGTTTGATGTTGTACTGAGTATTGAACAGATGGACGAAATTATAGAAAAAACCATGCATATCGCTAAAAGCCGGAGACATTCATAATGAAAAGCCTTGCTTGTACGGTTCAGTATGGAGAGACAGAAATAAGCTATGAGTTGCTGATGATGAACAGGAGGTCGTTAGAGATAGCTGTTCATCCCGATAAACGTGTTGTTGTCAAAGCTCCAATAACACAGTCATTGGAA
>JAQCCA010000248.1 GCA_027621155.1 Pseudomonadota bacterium
TGCATTAAAAGACCACTTTAAAA
Source organism: Pseudomonadota bacterium (assembly GCA_027621155.1). Classification (GTDB taxonomy): domain Bacteria; phylum Pseudomonadota; class Gammaproteobacteria; order Francisellales; family Francisellaceae; genus Caedibacter. The sequence continues at coordinate 24 of JAQCCA010000248.1, forward strand.
CGCTAACGCTGGCATCGCATTTCCAATCGGCACAGTTTGAATACTTGACCGCGCGTGATAAAAAGTATGATTATTTTATTTTACCAAGAATCAGTAAGTGGACAGAAAGCTACACGCTGCTTACTGGCGTCGCTGATCAAGTTGAATTAAGTATTAAAATATATGATCTAAGAACGAACCAACTTATAGATGAAGTGCATATTAATAGCATAAGCTCAAAAATGCCAGGCTTTGAAAAAACACCGCTTGAGCTATTACATGAGCCATTAAGTGCAATTGCCGAGAATTTATTTATGCAAGGAAAGCCAACCAATGCCTAATAATCACCAAAAACTTGAGAGCGCTTATGCGATTTTACCAATAGCATTTTCCGATAATAATAAACAGCCGTTCTTTCAAGAATGCTTAGAGTCTATGCTTGTTTGTGGCGGTAAAGATGTGTTTGATCGAGATTATTATATGCAACATCAGGTATATCATGCATGGCTGAAAATGCAGCAAAGCTCTTTACAAGATGGCATAAATCTCATGATTGTTTCAGCGTTTCGTAGCTACCTGTATCAAGCTAATATTATTTTAAATAAGTTAAATAAAGGTTTATTGCTAGAGGATATTTTAAAAGTATCAGCTTTGCCTGGATTTAGTGAGCATCACACAGGATGTGCCTTGGATTTTACCTCAGATGAAGAGAGTGAGGTGCTAACAGAAAGTTTTGAGCAAACCAAAGCCTTTAAATGGTTATCAAAGCATGCCAGAAAATTTCATTTCTCACTGAGTTACCCTCAAGATAATACCTATGGGTTTATTTATGAACCTTGGCATTGGTGTTATAAAACATCGTAAGTTGTGCTATGATTCACGATCTTAGTGAATACTGATTTAAACTATTAAACGATGTTAAAACATTATGCGTTGGTACTTGAATATGCAGGCACCAATTACTGTGGCTGGCAGCGCCAAAATCATAGTGATAGTGTACAAGAGCGCTTAGAAAAAGCACTATCCATTATTGCCAATGAACTGATTGAAGTGGTCTGTGCGGGTAGAACGGATACTGGTGTACATGCCACGGCACAAGTGGTAAATTTTTCAACCTCAGCAATCAGACAAGAAAAAGCATGGGTGTTGGGTGTTAATGCACATTTGCCTAATGATATTAGTGTTTCTGCTGCTTATGAGGTTGATGCAGACTTTAGTGCGCGCTTTAGTGCATTATATCGACGCTATCAATATGTGATTTATCAGAATAAAACCTCCAGTGCATTATGGCATGAGCGAGTAACCTGGATTAATCACTCATTAGATATAAGCAAATTGAATGCAGCTTGTACCTATTTGCTCGGTGAGCAGGATTTCAGCACTTTTCGTTCATCACAATGCCAATCAATAAGTGCCAAGCGCAACATTCAGCATGCGCATTTTATCGAGCATGGTCAGTTTATTATTTTTGATATTCAAGGAAATGCATTTTTGCATCATATGGTCAGAAATATTGTTGGATCAATGCTAGAGGTGGGTTTAGGTAAAAAGTCGCCCGATTGGATCAAAGCATTGATAGGTGCAGAAGATCGCACGCAAGCAGGTGTTACGGCACCCCCTCAAGGTTTGTACTTAATTGAAGTGGGTTATCCACGAGAATTAGATATTATCGCCTGTCAAGAAGTACCGTTTAAGAATGACAATATGCTGTGATGAATAGCATTAACCTGTGGTATAAGATGAGAAATATCACCATCATTTTTAATGATAAAATCACTAAATGTGCAACGTTCATCATCACTAATCTGGCTTTGAATCATCAATAAAGCTTGTGACGTTGTTTGGTTGTCACGCGCTGTAATGCGATCAAGCTTGGTTTCCATAGATGCGCATATCGAGATGATTTTCTTAAGATAAGGATAGTTAGTAAGTGTTGCGGCTGTCAAAAGTGGAATATCTATGATCGTATAGATGGATTGGCTTTTTGAGAGTTTTAATTCAATCTGCTGACGAATAATTGGATGCATGAGATCATTTAGCCAAGCACGTGCTGAAGAGTTATTGCTTATAATATGCCGCAGTGCTTTTCTATCAATCTTACCGTTAGCTATTACTGTGTCACCAAACTCATTAATAATGGCTTCAATGACTTCGGGTAATAGAATGACTTCTCTGGCGACTTGATCCGCACAGATAATATCGATGTTATGAAGCTCATGAAAAAGATTAGCAACTGTTGTTTTACCGCTACCAATACTACCAGTCAATGCAACGGAAAACATGTTTTAATATACCTTGTTATTTTTTCTTGATAGGATAGCGCTGTTTGCCTGATATGCATAGAGTAATTAAAGTAATTAACACCTTAAGGGACATAATATGCTTGAGACGATATTATCTACAGCCAATAACACAACAAAGCACCTTGTCAGTATCAAAGATTTAAAACGAGATGATTTTGATCAACTGATGAAGCTTGCGCATGATGCCGAGCATGGCAAACTTGTAAATAGTTTGAATGACAAGATTATTGCCAGCTGCTTTTTTGAAGCTTCAACACGTACGCGCTTATCCTTTGAAGCAGCGATTCATCGCTTAGGTGCTAAAGTCATTGGTTTTTCTGATGCGCATAATACCTCTTTTGGTAAGAAAGGGGAAAGCTTAAGCGATACCATTCAAATGCTTAATGGCTATGCTGATGCGATTGTGATGCGTCATTTTGAGGCAGGAAGTGCCGAAATTGCTGCAAATATTTCACGTATTCCTGTGGTGAATGCCGGAGATGGTGCTAATGAACATCCTTCTCAAACCTTACTTGATCTTTTTACGATAGAGCAAAAATTTGGGCAAGTTGATGGTATAAAAATCGCGATGATTGGTGATTTGCGTTATGGGCGTACTGTGCACTCATTAAGCTATGCATTATTAAACTATCGTGATATTACGATTTATTATGTGGCACCAAAGGCATTGCAAATTCCAGAAGAAATCTTAACTCAACTTAAAAATAAAAACATAGCCTTACACTGTGTTGAAAACTTAGCGGATGTGATTAGTGTGGTTGATGTATTGTATATGACGCGCTTACAAAAAGAGCGTTTTTCCGAAGAAGATGGGCATACGATGGATTATGTGCTGACGGCGGATATGTTGG
>JAQCCA010000249.1 GCA_027621155.1 Pseudomonadota bacterium
CACTATTAAGGGTGACCTTTTTAAAGTTACTGACACTTAATACTGCCATAACATGCGCATCACGTTTGACATTTAGTATTGATAACCCTGTTTCAACTCCCTCTGCCAAATAAGTAAGTTTCTTGCTATTACCGTTATTTATGGCTTGGGTATTAAGCTCAATCGCATTACCTTTTATTTCAGCATAGGTTTGTTTGTTGATTTGAACATCTTTGTTTTTAGTGCCATCTTCATTCAACCTAACAACTTGAATATGGTTAAATTTTCCTTGCTCATCTTTAGCAAATGAGAGTAGAGCAGGTACATTGACTTTATTACCTGTCGCTTCATCATAAGCCGAGACTTTAGGCAAGTATCGTAAATTAGCATGATCATAATTGTTTAGCCCACGTTGATCTTTTAAGTATTTCTCAGCGGGTGTTCCTTTCAATGGCAGTGATTTATCATACAAAGACTTAGCATATTGATACATACTGTCTTTTTTCTGCTGTTCAGCAAGGTCAATTTTACTATGATCTTTGGTTATCTTAGCTTTAGCCTCTGTAATCATTTCAGGTGTATAACCTGTAAAGTTTTTAGCATATTCCAAGACACTTTTAAAATCCCCAAGTCTTGCTTCTTGTTGAATCAGTTTGAATATATCACCTTTTTCTTGTGTTTCATGTGAGAACCATGTGCCAGTTTCTCTATTAATAACAAAACTTCCATTACTGCCATAACGTAATTGCTTTGCATTTGAAAAGATTTTGTTTGGCTCACCCATTAAAGTCAAGGCTAAATCTTCAATACGATTAACAAGAAGTGGCTTTAAATCCTCGGCTAATACTGGTTTTTCACGTGTGATAAATTCGGTTTTTTGATTTTTATTTTCCCCATTTTTCGGCTGATTATTTTGGTTATTATTCTGCTTAACATGATTATTTATATTCTTATTATTTGCTTCATTATCTGCTTTAAGTTTGGCTTTTACCTCTCTTATCTGTTGTATATTTAACTGCTTTTCTTGATTAACCGTTACTTTATTCATCACCTCATACGCTGATACCTTATCGGCATTTTCCATTTTACTAGCATCGGTTAGATGATCAATAAGCCAGCTTTTATCAAGTGTATAAATGACCGTATGCGTTTTAGCGCGCGTCACAGTGATGTAGTTTGATCGGTAATTATCGTTCAACTCAACACCGATTACATGCTTTGAGGTCGCCCCTTGTGCGCTATATGATGTATGCGTATAAGCATAATCCCAAAGTTGTTCCTTTTTGTCTTTGAGATTAAGTAACAAGGAGCCTTTATCATTAACCAATAAGGCTTTATTATCTGATATATCCTTAACACTATATTCAGCACCGCCTACCCAACCCTTAGTTTCGTCACTCATGCGTAAACGAATCCGATCACCTTTACCTAATTGAGCATCAAGCTCTTTAAACACTGCCATATCAGACTTAAAGGCATATTTAGCAGGGTTAATGGTATATGTGTTACCGTCAACTTTGTTTAAAATCTCAAGCTTATTTTCTTGTGCATTCATACCGACCACATGCATGTGATCACCTTTTTTAGCAATGGAGTAGGTGCGATCAAAACGGATAACATCGCCTATTTCATAGTTTTTGATGTGGAGATAATCAACTTGATCAAGGTTTTTTGACATTAAACGCTGCGTTGGTACTTCTTGCTGAATAACGCCCTCTTGCTTTAATCCCTCTCTAATACGCGCATCAATTGCATGTCTGAAATCGTGCATACAAGCAACAACAATGGTTTGATCACGTTGTGTTTTATCGCGTGATAAGTAATCATTAGCAACCGCATCAAATAAGTTTTCAGTGCTAGGCAATGGCTTCATCTCACCACTTTTAGTCAGCGTTTCTATCCATATAGGTTGTTCAATTTGACGACCATAATCATCGGTTGCTTTTTCTGTATCAATACCAATTTGAATAAAAGAACCACGCATAGACGTATAGTCCAGTGACTTTTTTATACGACTTCTGGCAAAGTCATTTTGATTACCCGCTTCAAAATCAATATTTTTATAGGTGCTATCACGCTGAACATGATCTTGAGGATTCAGTTTTTCTAAATTCCCCAATGATTCTGCTGATTTTTTCTGTGACGCATATTCAGCCGTTTTCTTCATGATGTCATTATCTTGGCGCACAATCTCTTTCATATAGGCGCACTTCATGCCATTATTTATCGCTAATTCCTGCGGCTTACCATGCTCAATAGAGACTTGTTGCCCTATATCACCTGTCATAATGCCTCGTGAATTAAGCGAGATAATTTTATCTTGAATATCTTTGTATAATCGGTTGCCAATCATAGATACCTCATCAATAACAAAAATGGTTTTATCGTTATATTGCTTCATGTCCTGACCGACAAATTTATGTGCCGTCATTACTGGAATGCCCGCTTGTTCAAGTCGGTTAGTACCATGCTTTGCTTGGCTTGCTTGGTTTGCTTGCTTTTCTTCTTTTTGTTGACTATTCACATCCTTATTCATTGAGCCATCAAGTTCTTGTACTGCTTTATGTGTTGGCGCAATACCTACTAGATGAAAGCCTTTAGATTCTGCTAGCTCTTTTAAGGTTTTCATCATCGTTGTTTTACCTGAACCCGCCACGCCATTAATTCCGATAAATTGGTCAGTGGTCGTCAATGACAAACATACAGCGTCCTTTTGTCCTTGTTTTAACCCTAACTTGTCCTCGATCACTGGGCTTGCGGTAAAAATAGGGGCTATTTTGTTTTTACCTTGTGCCACATTATCAATAATCCCTTTTTCAAGCGCATAAACGTAAGGCGTTGTCATCAAATCGCCACCAGTAGAAGCAAGAATTTCCCCTTTCTGTTCTTTCTCAGCAACGATTTTTTCAATATCCTGCGATGACGCAGAACCCATCGCAAAAAACATGGCACTTTTAAGCAGCTCGTTACGAGAGAATCCCGCTTCACGTTCAGCGACCTTGGCAATGCCATAAGCAACGGCTGTTTCAATGACTTTGCTTTTCTCATCTTGTGTAGTAATTCCATTACCTACATTGCTTTTCTCAGCCAAAGCCATTGCGACGACTTCTAAATCTTTACGTATCGCTTTCTCAGTCCGCACCACTGGATTGTAGGTGTGGTCAACTTGAC
>JAQCCA010000020.1 GCA_027621155.1 Pseudomonadota bacterium
CGTCTCTAGCGTTGGACCAAAATACCAGTGATTATCCAAGAGATTATCTGAATTATGCAATGCCATCGTAGGATGCAGATCATCTTGGTCATGATTATCGACAACATTTGCAGCAATAGCAGATTCAACCAAGCCTAACATCATACAAAGGCAACTATAAAAAGAGGTTTTATTTCTTATATCCATTATTTGTTTAGGCTCCATCTAATCATTCTTAGATTGAGTATAGTTGATAATTGCAAACCATCATTATTTCTTTGACTATACTCAACATGTGTGCGATCAATCTTAACTGGGGTAATGATGATGAATGAGTTCTTTTTATTTGGTCTACTTGCTTGCTTTATATTTGTTAATCTTATTATGGTTTGGGTGAATACGGTAGCGATTATTTACCTTAAAAAGCAACTTACTGAAATAGATAAAAAGCTAAACCATACCTCTTTTAAATCTGACGTAACAAATAAACCTCCCATCCCTGAAGCTATTGAGATAGAAACAGCAAAAGGCACAATGACTAATGCATCCTCAACACTTCAAATAGACTCATTAGTCATTCAAAATATGCCAACCAATAAAATAGATCAAAAGCATACCCCCTCATCGCAAATCTCTTTTATCAAACGATGGTTCACCAGTGAAAAATTCATCATGATGCAAATTCCTATCTGGATTGGCGCCATTGCCATTATTGTCGCCATGGCTTTTTTGATTAAATATTCATTACAATACAGCCTACTTACCCCGTTTACGCGCTTATCCCTAGCCTCCATTTTTGGCATTGCTGTGTTATTCATCGCCAATTGGATACGCTTGCGCCAGCCCAGCATGGCAAATGGTCAAAGAATTGCACAAGCGCTATCAGGAATCGGCATAGCCACTTTATACGGTAGTATTTATGTTGCTGTATCCATTTATCAACTCATGCCTCTTTTTGTTGCCGCCATTGCGGTAATTGCCATCACGGTTATTGCGCTGCTTAGCGCTTTACGATTTGGGCAACCCATTATTTGGTACTTATGTTGACGGTATAACCGTGTTTAACCTCCTGACTTTTGCCTATCTTAGCCCCGTACTATGGATATATATTCAAAGACGTTATTACCTATCGAGTAAATATATTTTTGTTTTAGATTATGCCGCAGCCATTATTGTTTTCATTTGGCTAAACCTAAATATTCACTTCTTCTTTCACCCTAATGAGCTATTGCTTGGCGCAACCACTTATAGTGAAATCTACAGCTACTCAATTATCTGGCTATTGCTAGGTATTGTATTATTAGCGCTTGCAATTAAATGGCAATGGAAAATATTGCGCTATATCTCATTTGTTCTTGTCATGCTATCAACAGCTAAAATTTTTCTATATGACGCATCGGCACTTGATGGGCTTTATCGCGTTCTTTCGTTTTTATGTCTTGGCTTTATTCTCATTACCATTAGTTATTTATACGCACGTTTTATTTTTAAATCACCATCTGACTAACAGAGCCAAATATCAACCACCCTGCTGAAATATTCAACTAGTTTCTACGGCAGCTTTTGGTTATGATTGGCAAGATTTCATTTAGCAAAACCAAAGGATACGATACGATGCTTAAGAAAATTGGCGTGATATTCTCATTTATGCTGTTAGCAATGTCAGGCTTCCAGTTAGCTGAAGCTAAGCGTTTTGGCGGTGGCTCAAGCCATGGTTACAGTCGCTCAGCACCGACACAAACACACAATAGCACAGCCGCTGGCAGCACTGCTCAGAAAAAAGGTGGCATGGGCACCTTTGGCAAGATCTTAACTGCTCTTGGATTGGGTGCACTTTTTGCCTGGCTTTTTAGCGCGCATGGTATGACAGGACTACTTATCGTTATCGCATTGATTGCACTCTTTGTTTTCTTTATGCGTAGAAAAGCCATGCAGCAACAAATGCAAAATAGTAACAATAATGCTTCACCTAACCAAGCATCGCCATTACACAGCGCTGCTAATGCCTTCACAGGCAATGCACAAGAAAGTGCTACTGAACAGCACAATCACTCAGAGCCAGTAAGTAATGGTATTGTTAATGGTCAATTGGCTGATGGCACGCCTGAAACCGTCTTTAATCACCAAGCGTTAAACTTATTTAACCAACTACAAGCTTTAAACAATAAAGAAGGTCTTGAAAAGATCAGAAGCTATATCACTGAAGATCTCTATCACAGTGTCTTAAGTGATATTGAGCACAATGATGAATTAGCGCAATTTAAAGATTTGAGCTGCAAAGTCATTAGCTGTGATCGTCAAGCAAATCAATATATTGCAAGTGCCATGTTCGTTGGACAAGTCAAAGAAGATGCTCATAGTGACTGGCAAAACTTTGAAGAAATCTGGCACTTCACACGCAAAGATGGTGAGCATTTATGGCAAGTTGCCGGTGTTCAGCAATTCTAAAATGCAAAGGCTACATATAGCGCGCTTTAATATGCGCGATATAAGCACTCGCATCTAAACTCTTACCACTGGCCTTTGTGACCAGCTCATCAAACGTATATAGCGAGCCATATTGGTGAATATTATGATTAAGCCAGCTCATTAATGGCTTAAAATCGCCTTTAGCAATACTTGGCATAATTTCTGGATTGCTATGCTTCGCTGCGGCAAATAATTGCGCTGCCAATAACGCTCCCAATGCATATGATGGGAAATAACCAAAATCCCCAGATGACCAATGTACATCCTGCATGACACCGTCTTTATAATTATTCGTCGTATCGACCCCTAAATAAGCGCTCATCTTCTCCTGCCAAATAGCCGGCAAATCTGCCACAGTAATTTCATCCGCAAAGAGTGCTTTTTCAATCTCATAGCGCAAGATCACATGCAGTGGATAAGTGACTTCATCGGCATTAACTCGAATAAAATCAGGTCTAACTTTTAATAAATGCTTCATCAAATTATCTTTTGATAAGCTGTCATCTTGACCAAAGTGACGTTGTGCATATTGCGCGAGAATAGCAATAAACTCAGGGCTGCTACACGCTTGCATTTCAACAAGCAGTGATTGGCTCTCATGCACTGCCATGCCCAATGCTTTGGCTACAGGTTGTGTAATATACTTTTGCGGCAAACCCATTTCATATAAGGCATGTCCTGTTTCATGACATACCGCTAAGGCACTGGATAAAAAGTCATGTTCATTATAGCGCGTGGTAATGCGTACATCTGAGGGCACCCCACCACAAAAAGGATGCTGTGAGGTATCAACGCGACCATGGTTAAAATCAAAACCAATAACACGCATAAGATCTTGTGATAATGCATATTGCTTATCTATGTTAAAGGTTTGGTTAAATGGCAAACCCACCCTACCACTTTGTTTATCAACAATCATTGGAATGGCTTGCGGCAAAAAGTGTTTAAGCTCATCAAATATTGGATCGATATATTGTCTATTGACACCTGGGGAGAACTCATCAAGCAGGGCATCATAGGCATCAACACCATAATACTCTGCTTTGATCTTTGCTTTTTCTTTTACCAATTCAACGGTTTTGCTCAAAAGCGGCATGAAGTCATGCCAATTGTTTTGACCACGTAGCGTGCGCCATGCTTGTGTCGACTCCTTGGTTGTCACTGCCAAGTCTGCCACTAAACGCTCGGGTAAAATCATCGCATTAACAACAGCTTTACGCATATGCTTAATATTAGCCAATTGCCATTGATCTAAAGCACTTTCATCGACATCCTGCAAACGACTCGCCACTTCAGGCAAGTTTAACTGCTGATGAATGGTTGTTGTGAGACTAGCTAATGCACTATTGCGCGCTTTAGAACCCCCTATCGGCATCATTACATCCTCATCCCAGCACAACATCTCAAGTGCATGATTAAGATCATTGATATACTTGAACTTATCGTGTAAATACTGATAGTTTTTATCCATTGTATTACGCTCCATGCATAAACGCCGATTCTGCCAAAGGGTGATTAGTCAACAAAAAGCGCTTTGGCGTTTCTGCTAACAAATATCCTTGATAAGGCTGTCCTTTTTTAAAGTAGGCGTTGTAATTATTCTCATCGGTAAAGACAAAAACACGGCGATCACTTTGCCATACTGGCCAGAATTGCGCTGCGGTTCTTAATGTCTTATCCGCGCCTGAGTTTGGCATTTTGGCAGTATTAGCAAGCTCACCTTCATTGGCGACAATCCACGTCAAGCGATCCAAATAAAACTGTGCGTCATAATAATAGCCACCATAATTTGCGACAATTGCATGCGGGTAGGTTTTAAGCAAGGGTGCGACAATATTCGTCAATGGACGCACACTTTTTTGCGCAAAGTACTGCGAACCTGACCAACCCAAGTTTAAAATAATCATCATCGCACAGACAAACCATAGCATAATCGCTTTGAGATTATTGCGCTTCAGATAAATAAACCCAGCAATGGCAGTGATAAGAGAGACGACAGCTGCTGGCCAATAGAAACCTGCAATTTCATTAAAGAACATCGCAAAGCGAGGAATAAATGGCAAGATCACAAAAGCAATGGCAATAATAACGAAAAATACCAAGGCAACAACAATGCTCGCCTTGGTTGATTTACGTAATGTTGATTCGTTAAGTAGCTTATCAATGCGTCGCGCAATCAAGATCGCAAACGGAATTATCACTGGAATCAAATAGCCCATTAAAATCGATTTTGAAAACGCAAAAAATAGCAAAATTGCCATGCCCCAGACAAATAAATACCACTCATTGTCATGCTGTTTGCGCGTTTTAAGCTTGGTTAATACTGATTTAAATATTTGTGGTAAGAAGCCAAACCACGGAAAAAAGCCGATAATGAAAATGCCAAAATAGACAAATTTGCTCATTTGTCGCCCTTGCTCATCCGTCGCATAACGCAAGATTTGCTGAACAATCACATAATAATGAAAAAATTCAGGGTGCTCGTTATTAACTGCAACAATCCATGGCACTGAAATGATTAAAACGACGATTAAACCGAGATATAAGCGATAATCTAACAGCAGGCGATATCTGCTAACGATAAGCGCCCATAAACCAATAATCATCATTGGAAATACAATGCCAATTAAGCCTTTTGTCATCACCGCAAGCCCTGAGAAAATAAAGGCATTTAATAGCCATATATTTGCCTGCCAACTTGTTTGGCGATATTGTCTTGATGCCCAGAATGACAGCATGGTTATCGTTAAGAAAAAGGCGACACCGGCATCAAGGTTCAAGTAACGACCACCGCCTAGGTATAAAATCGATGTACCCGTGATTAATGCTGCCCACAGTGACACACGGCGCTTTTGATAGACAATACGACAAACGATATATACAAACCACACGCCAATAATTGATAACACCGGATTAGGCAGACGTGCCGCCCAAATATTAAAGCCAAAGATCTTGAGTGACAAAGCTGTTAACCAATAAATCATTGGCGGCTTTTCAAAATAAATCACACCATCTAAGTGTGGCACGATATATTGGTGATTGACGACCATCTCACGCGCAATCTCAGCATAACGTCCTTCATCAGGCGTAAACAATACCGGCAGACCATAAAGACATAAGGCAATTGCCATAATGATTGTTATCAATAACAAATCACACCAAAATACGCGATCCATTTGCCAACGAAGGCGGCTTACCTTTTTTTCCATCGTGTCTATAACCTATATTTGAAGCATTTGAAGCTCAAAAGATTATATACATGTCAAATGATATTTTACAGTGGCATATACCATTGATCAGAAATTTAGGACTACTGCTGTCTCATTTCTTTGGCAATTTTATCCAAGAGCCCATTAACAAAACGATGTCCTTCTTCAGTGCCTAGCTCTTTTGCTTGATCAACATACTCATTTAAAACCACCTGATAAGGCACATCTAAGCAATCAATAAGCTCATATGCACCTAAGCGTAAAATCGCCAAATCAATCGGATTGATTGATGCCAAATCATTAATCGCATAATGATTGATTTTCTGATCAATGGCTTCTTTATGCTTAGCAACACCATCGATTAAACGATAGAAAAAATCCCACTCAACAGGATGACGATCAACATTATCAGCATAAAACTGTAGTTTCAATTCGTTGACTTGTGTGTGTGCTAATGATTGCTGATATAAAGCCTGCACGGCATGAAAACGCGCGCGTCTGCGCTCTTTGACTTTTAGTGACATCGGCAAAACCTTAAAAATGCTAGCTCAGTTAAATACGATCGCAAATTATACCCAATCACCAGATAATGTGATAGCGCTAATTATTTTTTTATTGAACTTTGAGCGTCAATTGCTGATTTAAGCGATTATTGCTCTATACTCAACTTAAGTTTCCATGGAAGATGATAAGGATAATCTATGGCAAAGCATATTATTCAGTCTAAAAGCACACTTGAGAAAGCCATTACCTTAAAGGTACATACTCGTCTGATTAATGCCATGCTTATATTGATTGCCATTTCATCAATTTTATTAAGTACACTGTCGGTATTTCGCGCGTTTGATAGTGGCTGGTCGCTTAAATACACTTTGGACTTGCTTCTAGCTTTAGCCTTAGTTATTTTAATGCTTTATCGTGCCAAACTAAGTAACAGAGTCAAATCCCATATCATTTTGCTTGTTGCAGTTATTGCGATTATCAATGATTATTTATTTTATGGCTTACTATCACCTGTTAGCATTATCTATGGGCTTACCATCGTTTATGCTTTGAGTTTTTACACCGAGAAGTCTGCACTGATCTTCTCAAGCATAATACTTATTGCGGTTGCAATTATTACCTGTCTGCATGTCCTTATTTGGCATGCCAGCGACAATCAATCGACAACCTACATAGGCTCTATTTACTCTTGGTTATTGCTGATTGGTTTAATGATATTTAGTTTGTTGTTTATTAGTTTTGTTATTATCTCCATGCGTCGTTTAACTTCGCGCTTATTACGACATCTCAATGATCGCAATGCATTGCTTAGCAAAAAGGCGGTACTTTTGGAAAAACTTGCGATGACCGATAGTCTGACTGAACTGTATAATCGCCGAGCCTTTTTGAATATTGTTAAGAAATTGCTCCCCGTTACTAGACACCATCATTATATTTTAATGATCGATATTCGTCGGTTCTCTCGTATCAATGACACTTACTCACATGACACTGGCGACAAGCTACTGATTGCTTTTTCACGGCGTTTAATTGAGGTTTTGCCTAAGAAGAGCATTATTGCACGCACGGGAGGTAATGAGTTTAGTGTCCTTATAATACTGCCAGTAGCAGAAGATATTCAAGTATTTGGCAAGCATCTACAAGAACAAATGCAACAAAACTATAGGGTAGACTATAAAGTACTGAACATTACGACAACATTAGGGATCGCACTATTTACGCCACAACTACATTACACCTTAAATTTACGTCGCGCTGATTTAGCTTTATTTTATGCAAAGAGCCATAAACAAGAATGTGCAACCTATAATGAAACCATCGATAATTTCTTTCATACTGCGCAAACGCTTGAAAATTACATGTATGAAGCATTGGCACAGAAGTCTTTCAATTTCAATTTTCAGCCACTTGTTGATGGACGTAATGGCACAATCATTGGCTGCGAGAGCCTTATGCGCTTAAATCACCCCGAGCTTGGCAATATTCGTCCTGATATTTTTATTCCAATTGTTGAACGCATGGGACTTGCCGATAAGCTTAATCATTATGTTGTTAATGAAGTCTTATGCTATTTCTGTCTGTTAGATTTAACACCTGCCAGAAGTTTTAAACTCAGCCTTAACATTTCTCCTGTTGTATATGACTTTCCAGCACACATGCAATCTTTGATTGAACAGATCAAACAGCACCCAATTCCGAAGTGGCTGAATATTGAGTTTGAAATTACCGAGTCTCAGCTCATGCAGCATTTGGAAGGAAATTCACTGAATATGAGTCAAATGTTTGCACAACTTAAAATGCATAATATCGGCTTATCCATGGATGACTTTGGCACACAATATTCATCACTTAATCGCTTTATTAATTACAGTTTTAATACCATCAAGATTGACAAAAGTTTCACACAACGCCTTGATCAACCACACAATCAGCCCGTCATTGGTGCCGTTAAAGCCATCGTACTATTAGCCAATGAGCTCAATATCAATCTGATTGCTGAGGGCGCTGAAACCAAAGCACAAGCGGACAAACTGATTGAGCTAGGCTGTGAGTGCATCCAAGGTTATTATTTTTATCGACCGATGCCAATTAAAGAACTCATCCAAAATTTAACTGAAAACTGGTCACAGCACAATAATCAAGCCCAGTGATATGACAAGCAGGATAATCATCGCTAAACCACCGGCTAACAATGGCTTACCTCCTGATTTAAGCAAGACAACTAAGTCGGTATTTAAACCAACCCCAACCATTGCCATCGTCATACAAAAGGCAGAAATCTCGGCAATATAATGGCTTATTGGCAGATCGGTTAGTCGATCTAGAAAGCCAAATAACCCCAAGGTATTTAGAACAACCACCGCCAAGAAATATAAAATAAACTTAGGGAAATACTGATGCCAAGCTGCTTTCTTTTGCACTTCATCATCCGTTTTATTCTCTTTATTGGCTTTATGATGTTTAATGCCAATGAGCATCACCATCGGTGCAAGAAGTAAAATTCTGACCATCTTCACAATTGTTGCTGTTTGCCCAGCAATCGCACCAAAAGCAAAGCCTGCTGCCACCACTTGCGGCACTGCTTGAATAGATGTCCCTGCCCATACGCCAAATTGAAACTCATCCAAGCCCAAGGCATGTCCCAGTAACGGCAAGACAAAAATGGCGATTAAGCCATATAATGATACGATCGTCATTGCAATTGCTACTTGCGTTTGATTGGCTTTGACAACGGGAGCTGCTGCAACAATTGCTGAACCTCCACATATTGCCGTGCCAATGGTGATCAGTGCTGACATCTTCTCATCAACACCTAAGCGTTTGCATAGCCATAGTGTAACGACATAAGCGATTAATAAACAAATAAGATTGATCAATAATGCTTGCCCTGAGACTTTAAGCACTGAAAGTAAATCAAACTTCACCCCCATTAGCACGATACCTAACGGCAATAGCGACTTTGCCGCAAAATTGGCACCTGGGGTGAGTTTCTGCCACAAGCGCGCTGAGCTGATCACACCTTGCAAATTTTCCTGCTGGTGAGCCGCTGCTTTATGACGAAAAAATAGATTGCCACAGATAATGCCAATAATAATCGACAGCACCATTGGCTCTAATGGATGAACTTCTAAGTTTTGATGATAAATCGTAAAAGGGGCAAAGGGGAGAAAAGCCACGATATAAGCAATAATAGCCAGAAACGCACAAAATATGAGCCCTATGATTTTACTCATGCCTTATACATCCGAATAACGTGACGCGTAGCATCTAACAGCGGCACATCGACTTCAAACATCTCATATTTAAGGGGTAATACATCTAATGTATCTTGCTCGATTTCAGCCCCTTTCATCGCAATCATTTGCCCGTCACTTGCCAATAAATGTCGGCATAAACGCTCAAAATCAGCAATTGAGCTAAAGGCACGTGAGATTACCGTATCAAACAAGGTTGATGGCTTATAATCCTCAACGCGAATATTGACCGCAGTGACATTATCCAAATCAAGCACTTTCTTGACATGGTTTAAAAAACGCACTTTCTTACCAACGCTATCAATCAGCACAAAGTTAACTTCAGGTAATAAAATCGCCAAGACAATGCCTGGCAAACCACCGCCACTACCTACATCAACAACATGTTTGCCTTTGATAAATGAAACCACCGACATACTATCAAAGACATGCTTTACCAGCATTTCATCCCATTGGGTAATTGCCGTCATGTTATAGGTTTTGTTCCACTTCTTAAGCAATGATAAATAATCAATCAAACGATTGATCTGCTCATCATCAACCGTAAGGTTAAATTTCTCTGCCGCCTGACGAATCTTGACCTTGCTATCGTCAAGCATGTTATTCAAACAATCTAATGTAATCATTTTGTTTACAACCCCTTCCAGATCCTGATTTTCGTTTTTGAGTATATACCGCCCGTGGATCATTTTACAGCACTTCTGTTATTGAATTTCTCGTTCTTTGTGGTGTACCACCTTATTATTTAATCAACGATAATCCAATAGCGCCAAACTCTGACACAACTGCCAAAACTTAAGCTTAACCGGTGATTTTAGTGATTGTTTACGCATTACAATACCTACCGTTACCGCTGCCATATCAGCAATACTAAGCATTTTGATTTTTCTTGCCAAATGATTATGTTCAACGACAACCCTCGGCAGTACAGACACGCCAACACCCGATGCAACAAGTGATAAAATCGCTTCATTACCATCGACTTCGCCATATATTCGCGGTGATTGTTTTTGCCCTATTAGCCATTTATCTATCGAGTTATCGTTTAAAAACTGAATGGGCATAATAAAAGGATATTGCGCTAAGGCTTGATCAATCGACTGCACATCACTTTCTGTTGACACGACTAAAACCATACTGGTAATCAGTACGGGATGGGCACAGAGGGTATGGTCAAGCTTCTGTTCATCAATAAATGAAATGCCTGCATCCATTTGGTTACTAGCAACCAAATTAAGTGCATTTTGCATTGACCCTGTTTCTAGTTGCAACTGAACATTGGGGTAGCGCATGTTAAGTGCTTCAATAATTCGTGGCAAAATTACATATGACGCCGTCACCGTACAAAACAGGCGAATATCGCCGCGCAAATTATCCTCATCTGGATGCAGTAACGCAAATAACTCATCATTTGCATCAAGCACTTTAATACTAAAGTCATACATATATCGACCGGCATCCGTTAGTGAAACATTACGATTGTTGCGTTCAAAAAACGTCGCCTCATAACTTTCTTCAAGCTTTTGAATGACTCTTGTCACCGCCGAAGGGCTTAAATAACAGCGCTCTGCGGTTTTACTGAAACTAAGCGTTTCTGCCAATGTTTTAAACACTTCTAAACTTTTCACGTTCATTCACTATTGCTCCAACATTCACATGATTTACTAAAATGACTCACTTTATAGAAAAAATGCGTAATTCCAGTTAATAATCATTGTTTTTGCTGCTTCGCCATTAACTTATAACTCAAATGCGCTTTGATCGTTTTCCATTCAGAATCGATAATACTATAGACACACGTATCACGCAGTGTACCATTATGCATCCTACGATGATTGCGTAAAATTCCATCCAATTTGGCGCCAATAGACTCTATGGCACGCCTTGATGCAAAATTTAGATGATGCGTCCTAAATTCAACAGCGACACACTTAAACACTTCAAATGCATGCCCCAAAAGCAGCAGCTTACACGCGACATTAATTGCCGTACCTTGCACAGACTTGGCATACCATGTGCTACCAATTTCTAAGCGATTTTGTTCGTGATCAATGTTCATATAACTGGTCACACCCAGAATTTTGCCACTTTTCTGACAAATGACCGTATAAGGCAGCATACTGCCTTGTTGATATAGTTTTAATCTGCGCTCAATATCTTTCTTCATATCTTGAGGTGTAGGTACGATCGTAAACCACAGCTCCCATAAATTGCCATCTTGAGTCGCCTGTTCTAAACCTTCTAAATGCGCAAGAGATAATGGCTCCAAGCGCACCAAATCATTCGCTAACATTGTAATCTCTCTCATTTTTTTACTCACTTTGTAGGACAGTTACTACTATAAATAAGGATCCTCAACAATGGCTGTACGTTTACGCACGTCTTCAGTTAATAAATCGATTTGCAGGATCTGATACGCTGAGCGTACACCACTTAAAAAGGCACCATGCACGGTTGAGGGGAAATAAAATGACGTTGCCTCACCAGCAAAGAACAGCTTATTATCCACCGGTTTACCTAATCTTTGCCGACGTTTTGCTTTAACGCCAACCGGTAAATAAGAATAAGAACCGTAACTATATTCATCATTTGCCCAACGGGTAATGCAATAACTTTTAAGCTTGGGTAGATTTTCGCCATACATATGTTTGAGTGAGTCAATAATTAATGCTAGCAGCTCGCGATCACTTAATTGCTCAAGCTGTTTTCCAACAACACCCGCAGTAAAAGCCATTAAGATTGGTTTTTTAGTTAAGGGATAGAAGTTCATCATCTCGCGTGCAATTCGATGCTCTAACGATAAGCAGGCAATACTTTGAGCCTCTTTATCCCAGAAAACTTCCTCAAACTCTAGATAGATTTTATTTAACACACCCATTTCAAGTTGCTGAATGGATTTACGCTTAGATTGTGGCAAATAGGGGTTAAAACCAATATCTGCATGTTTTAGCACACCTAACGGCACGGTAACTAAGACGTAGTTCGCTTGATATTGATTCTTTTCTGTGGCAATTTGCACCAAATCGCCACTATAGTCGATGTTTTGCACCGGATCGCTTAGACGAATATCTAAATGCTTAGCAAGCAAATTAGTGATTTGTGCATAGCCTTGAGGGAACAATAAATCACTCCCTGCAAAATCAATATCTGCATGATGACTTTCCGCTGAAAGTGATTTAGCTTCAATAGCATATTCATACAAAAACAACGTATCAGCAATATAGTCAATATAAAGTGCGTCTTCTTTGGCAATCTGATTATCGACAATAAACTGCTGCTTGATATCAGCAATAGATCTCAGGTGACTTTCCTCATCGATTTGCACACCTTCAAGATAATCAAGAAAATCCGCCATCCAATTAGCAATTTTAAGCTTTTGCTCATGACTTAATAAATTAAACTCCTGATCATACATCTCGCGATGCAAAATATTATCAGGCGACGGTCCACTCATTTGTGAGCGCCACGTACTGATATTATGCTTTTTAGCCAAGCGTGTAATCGGGTTCTCTTGTACGCCATGAATCCAAGACGCACCAAGATCAACCGTCTCTCCAGCAAAGCACTGACTATGCACGCGCCCACCGACACGATCACGCGCTTCAAGCACCAATACATCAAAACCATTTAGCATGAGGTTATTAGCTGCAGCAAGACCTGCAACACCACTACCCACAACAACGACATCATATATTTGCATAAATCTATCCTTATGATATTTACGCCAACCAGTATATCTGAGCACATTGGCATGTGGCAGTGTTTCTTAGCATATACCCATCACAAACCATTTTACGATGAGTATACAATTTATCTTGAAACATTATTCAACACAGTCAATTTTGCATATTTATTATGATCAATACACAGTCATTATCTCAACAAAAAAGATCAACATACGCACACAAAATATAGACTTAGTACACTAAACAGCCCAGCAAGCCGCTTATATAATAATCTGGCATTTTGCAATGACGCACTTATTTAAACTCAGTCAAACACCTAATAAGGCAGCGTATTTTATATCAACAGAAACAAGGATAAACATTATGACACTATCAAGGAAACTCATTTCAAGTGCGATATTAACAACCTTTTTAAGCAGCTCTGCATTTGCTTTATCAGCCCCTGAGCCCCTTAGCTGTATGCAGGTTGAATTTAATGCAGGCACTCAATGGCCCGATCCATGGAAAGCAACGAGCTTGACACTGACTAACTACTGTAATAAAGATGTTGATCTAAGAGACGCCGAGCTTAAAGTCACTGCCAACACCTCTTATGTTGGCGCCTATATCTTATCGCCAACATTTGATATCGCTTGGCCTGCCACCACCAACAATGTGACACAACTTGGTGATAATAAAGTAACCACCTTTAAATTTGATCAATTTCAAAAGGGAAGTCAATGGTGGAAGCCAAAAACAGTGATGCCTGCCAATGCTCAATTAATTTGGAGCAGCAATCCTGCCAAAGGTGAAAACATTATTTCATCTGCCTTTTATCCACATGGCGACACGCCAATTGAGCAAAAAGGTCAAATGCATTTTAGCATTGCCGAAGGTTCTGATCCATTGCCTGCCAATACTAAAATCACCATCACCGGCAAAGATACAGGCTACACAACAACCATTGATTTCACGACAACCGCTACGCTCAAAGATATCCCTTATGGCGAATATAGCTTAAGTGCATCAGCAACTGTTGATGGCAAAACATTGGAGATCACCATGGTTCCTAGCCTTGTGATCTTATCAAAAGACCATCCTCAAGCAAGCGCGCAAGTGTCTTATAAAAATCAAAGTGCTGAGCTGATTGTTACATTACATCGAGCAAAACCAACTGATGTCACACACGATCGTGTCACACTGAATCTTTTAAACAAACAAACGCAAAATATTTCACACCAAGAAATTAGCTGGAATGACAAGTCAACTTTTGTTTTAGATAAAAATACAGATTATGTATTAAGCGCTGATCCAATGACCGGTTCATTGTTTAAGTATAGCTTTACCTTTGATGGCAAATCCGAGGCTGATATCAATATGAGCCAAGGACAGAAAACCATTCAGATGTCCTATACAGAAGCACCAGTCCCTACCGGCACGGCTGAAGTTAGTGCCACAGGGCTTGATGGTCATAGTGCGACAGTCTATTTCACAGGTGAAGACAAGGAAACGCATGATCTAGAAATACCTAAAGATATAACGATCAGTTTACCCGCCAATCAATCCTATAATGTAACGGCTAATACATTTACCGTAGATGGTTATCGCTATAGCCTCGACAACCCACAAACGATTGCAATTAGCGAAAATAAAACCACAGCGGTGGCATTGGCATTTAACAAATCACTTGTCCCAACAACTAAGCAGTTTATTACCGGATATTGGGAAAACTGGAAAGGCGCACTGCGTCCGCAGGGTTCTACAAACACATCTGATCCTGCTTATTACAGCAATGACATTAAGCCATATACACATGTACTTTATTCCTTCTTAACCCTTGCCAAATCGCCCAACCCAGACAATCCACAAGCTGCTTATTGGAATGGGCAAGCCATCTATGAGTCAATGACACAGGGTGATGTAAATATACTCATGCAAAAATACCCTGATGGCACGCCTGATTATGAGCGTGTTGATAACTGGCAACGAAGTAAAATTGATGCCTTAATCACAGCAGTGCATAACAATAATGGTAAATTTATCTGGGCAATCGGTGGTTGGTCAGATCTAACAAAAACGATTAAGTCAGAGCAAATTGACACCTTTGTCCATAAAGTCGTTGAGTTACTTAAGCTCTCTGGAGATGGTGTTGATTTCGATTGGGAGCACTTAAGTCAAGATCAAACGATCACCAAACAGCAACTTGATACACTCGCTGAAACTTTATTAAAACTAAGACAAGCGCTTAATAAAGCAGGCATGCAGGATAAACAAATTGGTTACACAACGCGCTTTAATGCCTTTATGGAAAATGCCAGCGACCATGGCTTCTCGCACTTTGCCTCTGATGGCGAAGGTTTAGCGATTAACAACTGGTTAAAAGCACATAATAGCTCACTTAATGCTGTTGTCGATTGGGTCAATATTATGGCATATGATGTGGGGCCAAATGATATGCCAAATGGTCAAACATGGTCAATGGAAGTTTACAAAGATGTATTTAACACCTTCGCTCAACATATTGATAAATCGAAAATCGTGATGGGCTTTGAACCTGGTGGACAAGCCGCAGGCGGTGTCTGGGAAGGCATGGCAATTGATAAATCAGTCATTGATGTAATTGCCAGCACACCATATGGCGGCAGCATGTTCTGGGCAATTAACCAACCCGCCTACAACTCCTCTGAAATTACAGGGGATAATGCTTATGCGTTAGCCAATTACTCGCAGCAGCAGTTTGGTTACTAAAACGCTAGTGGAAAGGTATACGTCACACCCGCGGTTAAGGCATTAAATTTGCTGACTTGATCTTTGTTATTAACTTCACTATCGCCAAATACATATTGATACTGGGCAAACACTGTCCAGTTTTTATAAGTATATGCCGCACCGGCAGCTGCCATTGGTTTCCACGCATTGGCAGTTGCCGAGAACCCTGTATCACCAATATTAACTCGTTCTGTGACATAAGCCATACCCCCCTTACCAAAGAGTTGCAAACCAAATGGCAAGGTGAACTTCAACGTACCTAATACAGGGATCATTTGATAGTTTAGATTTGAATTATTGTCTTTGATGATGTGATAACCATAGTCATAACCAGATTCGACACCAAATGAAATGGTATGACTCAAAGCAAAATCAAATCCGACAATGGCGCCACCAAAAACATTACCATTACTCGCATTTTCAAGATCTGTGCGCGCAATATCTGCTACTTTACCATAACCGCCTTGCACACCGAGCACCAGTCCATATGGCGCTTTTGAGTCTTGAGCGTCACCACTCATGCTATTAGCAGGCTCTACATTGATGTTATTAATGGTATTTGGCTTGATATCTGTTGATGCGTTTTGCGTGCTCGTGGCATAGCTCATGGACGATATAGCTAGTGATGATACAACAACTAATGATATTTTCTTAAGCATAATGACTCCTTGGTTTTGTGCTTTTTATAGTTTTTTACATCTGAAAACTCCGGCATCAGCCTAACAAAGACTTAATTATCTTATTAGGCTTAGCACACCCCCGCGTATACTCTCAATCAAGTAAAGGGCATTTTTATACACAAAAATTAAGGAAAAATTAAGGAAAATAACATTTATAACAATTTAGTAATTTTCATAGCTATTAAGCTAATAAAATATTTGAAACAACATTCAAATCATACATTAAAATACGTAACGAATACCTACTTGCTCTGAATCAACGCTAATACCCGAATTAACAACCGCATTTGCAAAACCAAACGGAACAAAGCCAAAGGTAGTAAATCCTGCGCTAATATATTGCGCAAAAACGCTAAATCCAGAGGTGATATCATAGGCAAGTTTAAACTTAAATATACCAAGCGCTCCTTGCCCATCTGCTGCTGCACCACCACCTAAACCAAGCTCAGCACTTAACGGTGAAGATAAGTACATACCAACAAACCCTTCAACGGTACCACCATTGAGTTGGGTATACTCAGTTTTAACAACTTGACCATTACTATAATTACTCGCATTTGGATCAATCGCCTTACCAAAATAATAGTAATTAAGACTGACACCAGTATAAATGTTTTTCCAAGTGTTACTTTGACCAAATCCCCATTGATAGCCCACAGAAACACTTGCCGCCCCTTTATTTTGTGTCGGAAAGGTAATGCTTTCGCTAGTATTTCCCCAAATTGTCATCCATGAATCTTCATAATATGACTGAGTTTGCGCAGCACCACCTGCTGCACTCATAAAGAAACCACTAGGAACATTGTGTGTGTTTTGTGGCTGCCCCTCAATATTTGCAAATAGTAAAACAGGGGCAGAGGATAATGCGATCATGACTGTTTTTAGTTTCATAGTAACTCCATTGCATTTAAAACGCTGACAATAATATCACTTTACGCTCTTTTTTCAACCAGAGAATAAATATGCAAATCTCTATGCAAAAACATAGCTAATATCAAAATACTGTCCCCAACCGGTAGTATTTTGCACACCACCACCCTTTATTGGGCTGCCGTCTTTAATCCCTGTCATATTACCGAAATATTTCAAACCATAACC